>JAKJGA010000273.1 GCA_022704645.1 Spirochaetota bacterium | reverse complement strand
TTGTTAAGGCTAAGCGGGAAATTCTTATTTACATCATAGCAATCGCAATAACCGGATTCATTGCAAGTATTCTTCTTATTCTTTTCATCAGAAGAATACTCATAAAACCGATAAAATCATTTTCTTCAACCATCTCTGATGTAGCCAGATTTGACGGTAATCTCGAAATGCGGTTCCCGAAAGATAAACATGATGAGATCGGAAGTATATATAATGCAGTCAACGTTCTTTTTGAAACTCTTCATGCAATGATGAAAGAAATCAAACGAGTTACCATGGAAACATCATCTTTGGCAGATAAAACCGTCGCAACAACTGCAAATGCTAGCCGGAAATCCGAGGAACAGACAAACCTCCATCAAGAGCTGACAGCTTTTATCATAGAAAACAGAGAAGAAATCGATCTAATCAGCTTCAACAGTGATGTTCTCTATCATTCATTTATCGCACTTAACAATAAACTTGCATCAATTTTTGCAACCATGCAGGAATTAACTGCCAGTTCTTCGAAATCCAAGGAATCTCTTGTAACCATATCAGAAAAAATCACAAGCGGACAAAACTCATTGAACATTTTGAGCAAAACCATGGGATCCATTCAGGAAAGCTCTCATGAAATGAATAATATTGTAAATGTAATCAATGACATATCTGATCAGATAAATCTGCTTTCTCTAAACGCTTCGATTGAGGCGGCTCGAGCCGGTGATGCAGGCAGAGGATTTGCCGTAGTTGCAGAAGAAATATCAAAACTTGCTGATAAGACAGCAGGAAGTACAAAAGACATTGAGAATCTTATAACCAAATCAAGTGCTGAAATTGAACAAAGTTTTACAAATGTCCAATCTGCAGTTAATTCGATTTCATCAATAGTCGGAGATACCGAAGAGATTAGAAAAATAATTAATACAATGTTTGATTTTCTGCAGCTGCAGGCGGCCGTGAGAGAAAATGCCGTAAACGAAACTAATTCGGTAAAAGCAATAGCTGAGGAAAACTCAGCCGGAATTGAAAAGTATCAGCAGTTTTCTCTTGAAGCAGAAAAAACAATGAAGGCACTCAGCGAAAATCTGTCACAAAATCATGAATCCCTTTCCATGATAGCGGAATCAATCAACCAAATTCATTCCCTCATTTCAGAGATAAGAAAGAAAACTGACTTTTTTAAAGTTTAATGAAATTCCGAACTTCGTTAATGAATTCTTTATCGCTTTTTATTCCGGATTTTTCTTCTGAATCAGAAGAATCGTGAATTATATCAAGATACTTAATATACTGCCATTCATCATCAGAAAGAGATTCCTTTCCTTTTCCGGCACGGAGCTTTTCGAGAATAACATTTTTCATTATTATAGAGCTTTCATTCTTCTCAGAAGAAACTACAGAAAACTCAGACCGCTTCTTCGATGTTCTACGCTTTTTTCTCTTAGAGAATTTATGCTTCATATATTTAAAGTAAAGAAAACCTGTCAGCAATCCCCCGAGATGTCCGACATGACTGACTCCCGGCTGAGCACCTGAAAGTTCAAAAAACAATTCAAGTCCTGCATATAGAATGACCAGATATTTCGCACGGATAGGAAGAATGAAAAACAGAAGTATTACGGCATCCGGATTAAGCATGCTGAAAGCCAGCATTATTCCGAAAATAGCTCCGCTTGCCCCCATGGTCAGCGAATTTTCACCGCTGATTAGTGCGATCAAAAAAATAAAAAGTCCGGCTCCGGTACCGCAGAGAAAATAATAAAAGAAAAAGCGTCTTCTACCCCATTCTGCTTCTACCTGAATACCGAACATGATAAGCATATACATGTTAAAAAATATATGAAGATAAGATAAGGGATCATGTATGAACAAATAAGTAAATATCCTCCAAACCTGAAACTTTGTAATAATTTCAGAAGGGATTAATGAAAAATTTTCTTCAAAAAAAGGGAAATACATTCGCTGCGCAAAATAGATAATTACAGTAAATGCAGTTATCATAAATGCCGCATAATTTATAATTGAACCGTTTCTTCTCATTCAAATTCTCCATTGCATTAAATACTTATAGTTGTTCTGATTCCTGAAGAAAAGGAAACCGATAACTTTTAACAATCGATCTGTATAATTTTAAAAACAGAATTCAATCGAAATTCCAGATCGAATTGATTTTCATCAGCATATTTTTTTCGCCTTCGGCAA
>JAKJGA010000055.1 GCA_022704645.1 Spirochaetota bacterium | reverse complement strand
TAATTTCTTCATCCGGAAAAGAAACAATAATCAAATGCAGCGAAATGACTATACGTGCGATAGGAAAACCCCCGAAGAAAAATAATCTTCATATCGGCGTGCGTGCGCATTACATAAATATTCTCCCAACAGAGACTTCTCAACCTAATACTTACCCGTGCAGAATCAGCGAAGTAATTGAAGGAATTTTCTCAACAACTGTTATCGCCGAATGCGGTTCAAACACTTTCAGAGCCGAGATATCTAAAAATGCACCGATACTGGATATCTGCCGGAAAAACAAAAAACTTTTCATTCATATTCCTTCAGATAAGATTTTTTTTACATCAGAATAAACCATTTCACGGCATCCTCTTTACGCTTGACATCTTAACGAATGTATAGTTTTCCTGAAAGCAGGAGACTTCATGAATTCCGAATCCATAAAAATTCTGCACACTTCAGACTGGCATCTAGGCAAACAGCTTAACGGTTATCCGCGTCACGCGGAACAGGTTGAAGTAATGCAGGAAATATGTTCCATCGCAGAAATCGAATCTGTTGACGCAGTCATAATTTCAGGCGATATTTTCGACACTGCCAATCCGCCTATCGAATCAACTGAACTTTTATACTCTACTCTAAAAAAACTTTCAAATAACGGCAAACGTGCCGTCATTGCAATCGCCGGAAATCATGATTCGCCGGATAGAATTGAAGCGCCTGAATCTCTCGCGCGGGAATGCGGAATCATCTTCGCAGGTTATCCCAATTCATCAATACGTCCGTTTGAACTCGACAGCGGACTTAAAATTACCGAAAGCGATCAAGGTTTCATCAGTCTTGCCCTGCCCGGCAAAAACATTCCGCTTCGAATTATTTTAACTCCATACGCAAATGAAATCAGACTTAAAACCTATCTCGGAGAACAAAATAGTGAAGAAGAACTGAGAAGTGTACTAATGAATAAATGGAATGAAACAGCATTAAAATACTGCGACGATAAAGGTGTCAATATACTCGCCGCTCATCTTCTATTTATGAACGAAGGCGGCGAGATACCGGAAGAAGGCGATGATGAAAAACCTATTCTTCATATTGGAGGTGCTCAGGCTGTTTATACTAATAATATTCCGTCGCAGATTCAATATACAGCGGCAGGACATCTTCACCGCAAACAGATTTTATCACCAGATATTTCTCCGGTTGTATATTCCGGAAGCCCGATAGCTTACAGCTTCGCCGAATCAGATCAGAAAAAATATGCAGTAATCGCGGATACCAAACCGTCGGGGAAATCTGCAATAAAATATATAGAACTTACAAAAGGGAAAAAGCTTCTTCGAGGACGTTTCAGCGATATAGAAAAAGCTGAAAAATGGCTTTCAGAAAACAAAGATGCGTTAGTTGAACTTACGATGGCGACAGAAACTTTTCTTTCTGCTGAAGAAAGAAAAAGCCTCTATTCAGCACACGACGGACTTCTTGCACTGATTCCCGATGTTATAAACAAAAGTGAAATACAGCAGAACTCAAAAACAATCGATCTCCAAAAAAACATTGAAGATTTGTTTCTGGATTATTTTTTTTATAGAGAAAAGGCCGAGCCTTCAGATGACATCATTGCCCTGTTCAAGGAAATCATCGCGGAGGAAACAGAATGATACCAGTTAAACTTTCTTTCTGCGGAATTTATTCATACAGAGAAAAACAGGAAATCGATTTTACTAAACTTACTGGCGCGGGAATCTTCGGAATATTCGGGCATGTCGGGAGCGGAAAATCTGCAATACTGGAAGCCATAACATTCGCTCTTTACGGAGAAACCGAACGGCTCAATAACCGCGAACGCGGCTCAAATATCATGAATCTGAAATCAGATTCGATGTTGATAGAATTTATTTTCAAAACATCTTCAGATATTTATAAAACAAGCGTAAGCGTCAAACGTGAGAAGAGAAACTTCTATAAACTCCAGACTCCCGAAAGACGTGCATTCAGGCAGAATGCAGACAGCTGGGAACCAATTGATTATGAATCAATTCCCGATATCATCGGCATAAGCTATGATAACTTCAAAAGAACAATAATAATTCCGCAGGGCCGGTTTCAGGAATTTCTTCAGCTGGAAAACAGCAAAAGAAACCTTATGATGAAAGAACTATTTCATCTTGAGAAATATGATCTCGCGGAAAAAACAACCGTCATCGAAAAACGCAACGAGTCTGAACTCGAAAACATCGA
This sequence comes from Spirochaetota bacterium, assembly GCA_022704645.1. Taxonomy (GTDB): domain Bacteria; phylum Spirochaetota; class UBA4802; order UBA4802; family JAFGJZ01; genus JAKJGA01. The sequence continues at coordinate 8,279 of JAKJGA010000055.1, read as the reverse complement.
AGGACAGCTGAAACAGCTTGGAGAAATTACTCCTGAAAGAATTAAATCACTTGAAGAACAAATTGAAAATCTTACAACTAAACACAAAAATGCTCTAGAGAAACAAAAATTCTTAAAATTAAAGAAAGATTCATTAGACTCTCTCAAAAAACTTATTGAAAGCTTTAATAAATCCGAAGAAAAATTCAATAATCTTCAAAAACAAAAAGAAAATTATGACATACTTGAAAAAGAGATTATTGATAGAGAATACTGCACCGCTCATTTCAAGCCCTTGTTTGAAGCATTAAACATAGCCGAAACCAAAATAAGAAAATATACTGAAGAATTTAAATCAAAAGAAAAAGAATCAGAAAATCTTTCAAAGGAACTTGAAAGTAAAATTCCGGCATTTTCTGCAGCAGAAAAAGAATATGGAGAAAAAGAACAATATAAGCGTAAAGCTGAAGAAATTGAAGCAATAATTGAGCTCAAGAAATACCAGGATAATGCAGATAAACTCAAAGGACGTATTGATAAAGGTAAAAAAGAATGTGATAATCTGAGAATTGAAATTGAGGGGAAAAAAGCAGAAAGAGCGATTCAATCGGATGATTTGAAAAAGATGAAGCTTTCAATGCCGGACACATTAAGTCTATCAAACGCGGTTAACTGGTTTTCCAACAATACTTCTTACAACAAGGATCTTGCCTTATTCTTAAGTGAATTCGAATCACTCAAAAATGAAATCGATAATCTCAATTCAACTACAAATAATCTTTTATTAGAAAATGATTTGAAGGATCTTTCAGCCGATAAAGATTATTCTAAAATTACCGAATCAATCGAGCGAAAGATCATACAATCTAAAAATGATATTGAACTCATTACAAAAGAGGCTGAAGAACTTAACACGGCAAAAAAAATATCTGATTATGCTTCAAATCTTCATGACGGGGAACCATGTCCTCTATGCGGATCAAAAGAACATCCTTCACCGGCGATGCCGGAAGACATCGCAGAACGTATTTCGGATAACAAAGAAAAAAAAGACAATCTTGAAAGATACAGGGATAATTTAAATAGAGTTTTGAATGAACTTTCAAAAATTAATACTCTCATGAAAGCAAAAGAGGAAGAACTTCATAAAACTGAAAACAAAATACAAATCCAGAATGATAAAATAAAAGATCACAAAAATCTTTTTGTATGGAAAGATATAAAAGATGAAGACACAGTTAAAACAAAACTGAAAGAAGCATCACAAATAAATATCATTATAAGCGAAAAAGAAAAGCGCCTTGATGAAATGAACTCAGAAATTGATAAGCTTGAAGAAAAAGAAAAGAAATTCACAAAACTATTCGATGAAATATATTCAGAGCATCAAAACGCAAATATTGAATGCGGAAGACTCAAAGGAAGAATATCTCTTCTTAATATAGATGAGTATTCTCCCGCGTCCGAAACCTCTTTAACCACCATTAAAAATGATTTTATCAACAAGTATGACAATGCTGAGAAAAACTTTAATACTATCAAAACCGAACGTGAACGTCTTACCGGCAGAATACAGACTCTCTCAGGAGAGATATCTGCAAGAAAAGAATCCATCATTCACGAATCAAACGAAAAAGAAAATGCTCTAAATACTATTAATACCAAACTTAAAAGTTCAAAGTTTTCATCAATCGGAGAAATTGAATCAATACTTTCAAGTCAGAAGGATATTTCAGAAGATAAACAACTTCTGAGCACATATCTCGAAAATTTCGCCGTTGCAAAAAACGAATTTGAGTCTTTAAAGTCGCAGATAAAAGGTAAAACATATGATGAAGCTCTTCACCTTCAGGCAGATAAAGAATTTGCAGAAACGGAAGAATTAATTCAATCACTAAACAGAGAAATAGGAAAACTTAACGGAGAAAAAGCAAAACTTGCTGAAGATTCTCAAAAAGCGGAGGAAATCACAGCAAGAAAAGAAAAACTAATTCTACGAAAAGAAAATATCAAAACCCTCAAAAATCTTTTCAAGGCAAACGGTTTTGTCGATTACGTTTCTTCAGTTTATCTTAATAATATTTGCAGCAGCGCCAATGAAAGATTTTACCGTTTGACGAGACAAAAGCTTTCACTCGAACTTTCAGATGACAATAGTTTTATTATCCGTGATTTTTTGAACGACGGTAAAACACGCAGTGTAAAAACACTTTCCGGCGGACAGACCTTTCAGGCTGCTCTATCTCTTTCTCTCGCGCTTGCGGACGATATTCACAAGATCAGCGGTGCAGAAGAAAACTTTTTCTTTCTCGATGAAGGATTCGGTTCACTGGACAAAGAAGCACTCGGTATTGTGTTCGACACGCTGAAGGCACTGAGAAAAGAAAAAAGAATAGTCGGAGTAATCTCTCATGTTGAAGACATGCAGGAAGAAATAGATACATATCTTCAAATAGAAAATACTGAACAAAGCGGAAGTGTAATCAAAGAATCATGGAACGGATAATAAACTAGCCGAGAATTTTTTTCAGCATCTTAAGTTTTTTATCCGTATATGGAGGATATCTGAGATTAATATCCACCGCGTTTGATTTCCTGATTACACCCTTATAATGAGTAAAAGTCTCGAAAGATTTTATTCCATGATACGACCCCATGCCGCTCGCCCCTACTCCTCCGAACGGTATGTATGCTGAACCGGCATTTATAATAGTATCATTCACCGCTCCGCTTCCGAATGAAACAGTCAGCATAATTTTCCTTTCTGTTTTTTTATCCTTAGAAAAAAGATAAAGCGCAAGAGGTTTTGGTCTTCTTCGTATTATATTCAAGACAGAATCCAGTTCAGAATAATTTATAACAGGAAGGAGCGGACCGAAAATTTCTTCATTCATAACAGGGCTTTCCCATGCAGGAGAATTTATGATCGTCGGTGAAATATATTTTTCTTTTTCGTCATAATCCCCGCCGAAATATATGCTGCATTCCTTCATTAAGCCCATGAGTCTGGCAGTATGTCTTTCATTTATAATTCGTGCGTAATCAGAACTTTGACGAGCATCATTTCCATAAAATTTATTAATATAATAGATCATGCGCTCTTTGAGCTTTTCAGAAACTTTTTCATCAACAAGAATATAATCCGGTGCAACGCATGTCTGACCAGCGTTTAAGAATTTTCCCCAAACGATACGCTTTGCGGACAGATCAATATCGGCAGTCTTATCAACTATGCAGGGAGACTTCCCGCCAAGCTCAAGTGTAACAGGCGTTAAATTATCCGAAGCCTTCCGCATCACTATTTTCCCAACTGATTCACCGCCGGTATAAAATATATAATCAAACTTTTCATCGAGAAGAGCTTCACTCACTTCGCGGCCGCCGTTAATAACACAGACATGACCTGGCTCAAAGGATTCCGATATTATCTCAGCAATAATTGCCGACGTATTCGGAGATAGCTCTGACGGCTTTAGTACTGCACAATTTCCGGCGGCAACAGCTCCGATTAATGGAGAAAGCGCAAGCTGAAATGGATAATTCCACGGGCTTATTATCAGAATATTTCCGTACGGCTCCGGTACAATAAAAGAATTAGATTTAAAATGAAAAACCGGAGTCTTTGCTTTTTTTATCTTCGAAAGCCGGTTGATGCGCTTCAGCATAAACTTTATTTCATCTTCAATAATTCCGCTTTCGGTAATAAAAGATTCGAAAAACGGCTTCTTAAAATCTTTAGCAATAGCTTCTGCAATTTCTGTTTCTCTTTTTTTTATAACAGAAAGAAGTTTTTTTAAACTCTTCTTCCGAAATGAAACATCCTGGGTTGCGCCTGAAGCGAAATATTCCTTCTGTTTTTTTAAAAGAGACTTAATCATAAATCCTCCTATTTCAGCGAAAGAGAAAATACTGCATTTCTAAATTCAAAAAGTTCGGAGCTATAATTTTCTTCATCATCGATTTTATCCAAGAGTCTTTCGACCTTGATCTTTGAATCAAGATCAAATGATTCAGCAGCAGAAATTCCTTCGTCCGCTTCTTTCTTTTCTCTGATCTTATAGACAAGATAGGCCGCAGCATATCCCTGAACAAAAAACTTCCGCATATCATTGCCGATATTATCAAGTTCATCAAAAAGTTCATAGAAATCCTTCTGGCCGATTGCAACCGCAAGATTCATATGGATTTCACCTGAGCGCGAAATATCTCTCGATAGAATATCTTCATAAACCGGAATACGTTCTCCTGAATTCTGAATCATGAAAAAAACATAACCGGCACGGATCATTTTGTCTTTTGTAATTGAATAACCCGATTCCTGATCCTTCTTGTAAGATACTGAATCGGTCTGAATCATACTAACATCTTCATCTGTTATTGCTTTTACAGTCATTGAATCCGTTTTGACTTTAAATTCTTCGATATCATCACCTGAACCGAAAATTCCGTCTGCTGCGAAAAAAGCAATTACACCGAACACAATAATAACAAGCGCTGGTGCGAGGTATTTTCTGAAATCAAAAGAAAAATTAAACTTCGGAAGAGATCTTTCTCTCAAATTTACCGAGCGGAGATTTTCTGAAAGTTTAATATTTTTTTTGCGCGAAGCTTCTATTATTTCCCTGATCATTGTGCGGCATTCCGCGCACTCAGCAATATGAGCTGTCAAAAGTTTATCCGAATCAACCTCAAAGCCTTTATCCGCGAAATAAACCGCTTCATCAAAACTCAGGCATTGCCCGGGTGATACTTTCTCTTCTCCATGCAGAATTGCACTGCACAAAAGAATCTCGGCATTATCTTTTTTCTTTATTTCTGCAACGCTGTTGCCTTCAATACGCGCATTTATATACTTCAGAATATCCATCAGTAAACTCCGTAATAGCTGTCAATTGCCTTCATTATTCTGGGCATTTGTTCATCTTTCATTTCTTTAAGTATTCTTGTGAATATTTTAGAAGAGTCGGCAATTTTCAAAAGCGAATCAATTTCCTTGAAACTCATTTTCTCTTTCACACGCATAACATACACTGCCGATTCTTCAGGCGTTAAAGTTTTTTTCCAATCTGCTACTATATCACAAGCAGAAACAAAAAGTTCACGGCGCTCAAGCGAAAGAAATTCCATATCAGGATAGATAGCTTTCGAATAATCGGCAAAATGCTGATGCTGACTTTTTATTTTTTTAATTATTTTATGCTTATAGAGATAATCATATGTTTTTTCTCTTGATATCGCGGAAAGATAAATCTCGAAAGAAAATTCTCCATTATATTTTTTTACAAACCTGAATCCGCTTTTTGATATTTCGGATATTACAATCTGAAATATCCGGTCATGATGAAAAGCATCCACAGAACTTTTATCAAGATAATACATAATGGAACCGGAAATATTTTCTGCATAGTTATCCATTATAAGCTTTTCAATTTCCGGCTCATTTAAAAGCTTTATCCTGTCTGCCAAATTTTTTTCATTTTGAGTATTGGCGCCTCTTTTGGCAAAACTCATAATTCCCCCTTCTCTATCACACAATAATTACAATCATACATCTAATGCGCTTCCGCCCAGTTATCGGCAGTCTTTATATCGACAACAACCGGAACATCAAGCTTCATTGCGTTTTCCATACGGTTTCTCACAATCGCACTTACTTCATCCTTTTCGCTTTCATGGGTCTCTACTACAAGCTCATCATGAACCTGAAGTATAATTCGCGATTTCATTTTTCTTTCGATAAAATCCGAATGAATATCACGCATAGCAATTTTGATCATATCCGCGGATGAACCCTGAATGGGCGTATTGATTGCTATGCGTTCAGCGCCTTCACGCCTGAAGGATACTGACGAAGCAATATCAGGAATATAACGGCGTCTTCCGCAGATAGTTTCAACATATCCTTTTTCCGCTGCAAACGCGACGATGCGGTCGATATAATCACGGAACTTCGGATACGTTTCATAATACTTCTCGATAAATACTTTCGCATCACTCATTGAAATATCCGCCTGCTGCGAAAGACCAAAAGGCGTAACACCGTAAATTGTTGCAAAATTTATTATCTTAGCCTGACGGCGCATTTGAGGAGTTACCTCATCGGCATTAACACCGAAAACGCTTGAAGCCGTCATATTGTGAATATCGATTTTTTCGGTGAATGCTTTTTTCATATTCGCATCACCTGTAATGTGCGCGGCGAGACGCAATTCAATCTGAGAATAATCCGCCGATAGCAGAATATAACCTTTCTCCGGAACAAAACCTCTTCTGACTTTTTTTACGAAATCGCTTTTTGCCGGAATATTCTGAAGATTCGGTTCAGTTGAGGAAAGACGCCCAGTGGATACAATTGTCTGATTATAGCTCGTATGAACCCTGCCAGTACGCTCATTCACAAGAAGAGGAATCGGAGCGATGTAAGTTCCGTTCAGCTTATTGTAAATGCGGTAGTCAATTATATAATCAATTATTTCATGCGAACCTTTAAGAGATTCAAGAACGGAAATATCTGTTGAATAACCTGTTTTAGTTTTTTTTGAACTCTTGAGACCGAGCTTTTCAAAAAGAAGCGAAGCTAGTTCTTTTGTTGAATTAAGATTCAGTTTTCCGCCGGCAAGAGAATATATCTTTTCCTCGCATTCATTCATCAGTGAAGATAGATGGCCGGAAAGGTACGCAAAATGAGCCTTATCAATTTTAACTCCGCAGTATTCCATATCGGCAAGCACATCAACCAAAGGCATTTCTATATCATAAAACAGTTTCTTCAGACTTTCTTCCGCTTCGATGCGCGGCTTGAGATAATTATAAAGCCTGAGAGCTATATCAGTATCTTCAGCTGCGTACTCCGAAATCTTTTCAAGCGGAACATCACGAATATCCAGTCTGTTTTTTCCCGTTCCTGTGATATCGTCATAAGTTATGGTTTTATAATTCAGATAATCGAGAGCCATATCATCGAGGTTGTGACGGCGCCTGTCATTCTCAAGAACATACGACGCAATCATTGTATCAAATACAACGCCTTTAACATTTATACCGGCATTCCTGTATACTAGTATATCGTATTTGATATTCTGACCGATTTTCTTTATCGAATCATCTTCAAGAATTACTTTGATAATAGAAAGAGCTTCATCAAATGAAAACTCGCATCTCTTTTCTGAGAATAAATCTGCCTGATCAGCAGGAATATACCATCCCTGCTTTTCCTCAACCGAAAAAGAAACTCCGACAATAGAAGCTTCCATCGGTTTAACAGAAGTCGTTTCCGTATCGATTGAAACAAGTCTCTTCTGTCTTATCAGTCTGATCATTTCATCAAGTTTTTCGCGGGTTGTTACAGTAATATAATTTTTTATTTCCGGCTCAAAAGTCTTTTCCTCCTGCTGAACGGAAAATTCATTAATCATAGAATTCATTTCAAGCTCACGGAAATATTCGAGAGCCTTTGAATTATCTATTCCGGTAAAAGTAAAATCATTAAGCGAATGATTTATTTCTACATCACAATTGATTGTAACAAGTTCCTTGCTGAGATATGCCGAGTCCTTTCCGTTTTCAATTTGTTCCTTGAGCTTACCTTTAAGTTTCTCCGAATTTGCAAATATTCCTTCAAGATTACCGTAATCAGAAATTAGTTTAAGCGCGGTTTTCTCCCCGATGCCTTTTATCCCCGGAACATTATCCGCGGTGTCTCCGGTAAGCGCCATATAATCAATAACCTGTTCGGGATAAATTGAAAGTTTAGAAAATACTTTTTCGCGGTCATATATATCGTATTCTGAAATTCCCTTTGTATTTGCGTAAATAGAAACATTGGCATTAACCAGCTGGTAAGCATCCTTATCTCCGGTTACAAGAACAACTTCAGTCGAATCTTTTCCGAATTTTTTTGCGACCGAGCCTAGAACATCGTCGGCTTCAAAGCCCTCGCTTATAAGAGTTGGAATTCCGAGGCGCCCGACCAGATTCTTTATCTCTTCAATCTGCTGGCGGAGATCATCAGGCATTTTCTTTCTGTTCGCCTTATATTCTTCATAGAGCTTAAAACGGAATGATTTCTCTTTGGGATCAAACGCAACAGCCAGATAGTCGGGCTTTTGTTCGGAAATAAGCTTCAAGAGCATTTTTGCGAATCCGTAAACAGCCGAAGTATTCTGACCCTTTGAATTAATCAGGGGATTTTTTATGAAAGCATAATAAGCGCGGTAACAAAGCGCGTGTCCGTCGATAATATAAAATTTCTTCATAAATCCAGAGAGAATAAAAATCGTTTTATTGCAATAATAAAAAAA
>JAKJGA010000272.1 GCA_022704645.1 Spirochaetota bacterium | reverse complement strand
TGTGATAATCACAATTACCATGACAATATTATTTTCTACTTATTTGCGGGCTAATCTGATTTTATTCAGATTGAGTATCAATAATTCAAATCCTCGGTATTATCAAAGAATCGAACCAATTTGTTTGGAATCTAAACAAACTCGCGGATCATTTTATATTAAAGACCATTTGAGGGTTTCGATACCGGCTGAATATAAGAAAGGCAGGAGAAACAAGTATGATCAGAAAATGAAAACTTGTTCTTTTTTGTCAGGAGATAAAAAAATATTTATTTTTCCCGGAAAAATGTATAAAGATTATTATAACCATTCTCGGGAGGCACTTAAAACAATTCCTGATGATATTTCATTTTTTGATTCTGATGAAAAAATTCGAACTGATATTGGCAATCTTGTTGTAAAGTATTTGATATTATCCGTAGAGAAAAATATTGAATTATATGAATCTAATAGATTTGATTTAATATATGATGAAACAGATAAAAGATGTCATGTAGAAGTATATAATAAGAAACACTCAAAAAATGTGAAATTCATCTTTCGCAATTTAAAAAAGGAAGAAATACTTGAAATTGTAAAAACGATTAGCTTTGAATGAAGTGCATTTGACTGCTGATTTTATAAAAAAAATTCAAATTCTGTGATAAAAATTTCTGGCAAATCCGTATTAATGGGTATGCTGAATAATGAACAAAAAAAAGCCGCGAAATTCACAGAAGGAATAAGCGTTGTAATTGCAGGTGCCGGAAGCGGCAAGACCAAAACACTCGTTAAAAGAATCGAAAACACTCTCAGAGACGGAAGCGTCAAGCCGGAAGAGATTCTTATTCTGACATTTTCAAGAAAGGCAGCTGAAGAGATAAGAGAGCGTTCGGGCAGGGAAATAGCCGATGCGCATAAAATCACAGCCGGGACTTTTCATTCATTATGCTACCGCATTCTTTCAGAAAATCCTGAACTTCTTTTAGAAAATTTCGGAATCGGAAAGTTCAGCGTCATGAGCGAGGAAGACGAGGAGAAATTTCTTTCGGACATGGTTGCTTCGCGGATTGATAATTTCATGGGACTTTCAAACAAAACGGTTTTCTATCTTCTGAAGAATCTTCACAGGCTGGATGATTCGCGTAAAAAAACGCTGACGGATATAGGAATTACGAGAGAACTCGACAGCGTCAGATCTGATTTTGAGCTTTATAAAAAAGAGCGGTCTCTTATGACATTTTCTGATTTAATTTTTTGCGCGAATTCCATTCTTTCTAAAGATATAGCTTTCAGAGAAAAGATGAGACAGCGGTTTAGATATATTTTTGTCGATGAGTTTCAGGATACTTCGGACGATAATTTTCTTCTTTTAAAAAATCTTATGCCGGACGATAGACCTAATCTCTTTGCAGTCGGTGATGACTGGCAGTCCATATACGGCTTCCGCGACGCGAATATCGATTACATGATTCGTCCTCATAAATATTTCCGTTCGGTATCGAAATATTTTCTGACTGTCAATTACCGTTCGCGCCGTGAGATTATCCGTATATCAGAGAGAGCCATAAAAAGAAACAAAAACAGAAGCAGAAAAAAAATCAAATCGGCTTCAGGTAAAGGAGGCGAAATAGTTTTTAAGCAGTATGATTCATGGAAGGATGAAATAGAAATCATCAAACAGATTCTCTCTCAATCGATTTCAGGAACAAACTGTATATTATACAGAAACAATTACTATGGCGACAGAATAAAAAAAGAAATCGGTGATTGCTGGGTTTCTTTTTCAACGATTCACGGATCAAAGGGTCTTGAATATGACAATGTGATTCTATGCGGAGTTGAAGACGGAGTATTTCCGTGCGCGTTCAATTCGCTTGAAGAAGAACGCAGACTCCTTTATGTCGCGCTGAGCCGAGCGAAGGAAAAGCTCTTTATTCTGTATAAAAAAACCGAAAGCGTTGAGCCCTTATTTATCCGCGAGATTACCTGACTTATTTTCGTTTGAAGAAAGTCTTGTCATCAGTTTTCCGCAGCATTGCGGAATAGAATCATCCTTGGATATTCTCGATGTTTTTTTGCAGATATCGCATACATAAGTGTAAAATTCCATTTAAGCCCCGCATAATAATATTTGACCTCAATAAGAACATTTATACATTGATTATTTTAAAGAAATAAATCAATAATTTTTTAAAGGTGCGAATGAAAACTAAAGTTATGTTTGTG
>JAKJGA010000271.1 GCA_022704645.1 Spirochaetota bacterium | reverse complement strand
GCGCAAAGTCAGCGGTTCCCTTTGTTGCAAAATCAGAGTTCGGTTCATCTGCTAGCGGATTTATTCATGTTAAAAAAAAAGACGATTTAAAAAAGCTTTCAAAAGCATCTAATTATTACAATTTCGGAATATCTTTTGTCATTGAACCATGGAGAGACCGGATCGATGATTATTCTGCCGGTTTTTATATTTCCAAAGAAGGGAGCATTCAGAACTTCAATATCCGTAAACTATTCAGTTCGTCCCGTGGTCAGTTTGAAGCGCTGATTTCAGGTGTGCCGGTAGAAGAAAATGTCGTTTCCGCACTTAGCCAGGCTTCTCAAATAATAGCGAAAAATATTATCTCAGAGGGTTATACCGGTCATGTATCTTTTGATGCTTATACTTTCCGTGACGGTGATAAAATTTGTTTAAATCCTGTTTCTGAAATAAATGCCCGTATGACCATGGCGGATATCGCCCGTCTTATGGCTAAAAAAACATCATCAAAGATAAGTTCCATTAAATTTGTGAAGGGAAAGCATCTTGAAATATTCAGGAGTGAAACTGATATCATTTCTTATTTCGGTGATGATTCATATTCAGCCGTAAGAGGAAAGGGCATAATTCTTATGAGTCCTCTTTATTACGAAAAGAACGGCGTAATAAATTCAACTGAAAGGGCCCTGTTCTGCGTCCTTTCTGATAATGAAAGTGAAACATTACATTGTCTTAAAAAAATCGCAGCACTTGAATGGCATGGATTAAAATCCAGCAGTACCGAAAAAAAGGAATCGTCCCCTTTTTTCCCGATTAAAACCATATGAAAATGAAAAATATGCGAAAACAGGTGCATTAAAGAAAATACGGCATCCTGTTCCGTAAGCATCACGCAACTTGTTTTCGTTTGAGTAATCTTCTTCTGAAACGATTCCTGTGTCATTAAAAAGAAAAAATGATAAGTCGGTATCGATTACAGAAGCTATCATGCCGGAAATTGCATTTAAGCGGATTTCATTATTTATCATTGTGAATTTTTTACCGGTAAGTTCTTGCGGTTCATATCCTGATCTTATCGACAGATCTGGAGTACAAAACAGATTGAATTTATCGGAAAAAGAAGAATGACCGCGGATTAATCCTCCTGAAATTTGAGAGTTCAAAGAAATAAATCCGAGATCATATTTGAATTTTGTTTTTACGAAATACTTTTTTCCGGCGGTATTTTTATATGGTTTCATTATTTCCGGAGTAATTTCTATTCCGAATGAAAATATCCCTCCGGGGATTTTCCAGTTTTTATTATTTTCTATTGTTGATGAAAAGAATTGAGTAACAGATTTGTTTTCATTCTCGATTATTCCCTCCGCGGAATTTAAATATGAGATATTCATAAACTTGCTTCTGTATTTCAGGGATAGAGAAAGATCCGGTGTAAATCTGTAACCAGCGGAAATTGAAGCATCTGCGGAATTGTATCTGACAAGATCTCTTAACCTGCTGTCGCTTTTTATATAGTAAGCTTCAATGGAAAACAGAAAGTCCTTATCAAGAAAAAGATAATCTGAATATTGAGCGCCTGCATAATTGTAACCTGCATATATTCTGAATGATTTGCGTTTGCCTTTGATATTGTCTATTCCGAAAAAAGCATAGGCGTTTCCTCCGCCGAATCTGTTTCTGTATCCGTTGGTGACTGAAATTAAAATATTTGTAATATTATGATTATCTTTGTCGGGCAGTTCAATGAGCACTGCCGAGTAGAAAAAATGCGAATTATTCAGCCGGAGTTCGGTCCGAAACAGTTCTTTCTCAAATTCGGAATTTTTAATTTTCATACCGGGGTAAAATTTTGTAAAAGAAACAACAGTCAACGGGGATACTGTTTCTTCGTTTTGTTCTATCGTTTCAGGCGGCAGAAGGGCATTTTCCCAAATATAGAAGTTGTCATCGATTTCAATTTTAACAGTCCTTATTTGTTTGGTAACATCATTTCCGGAAATATTGACAGCGTAAATTACAGCGAGGACATACAATAATACTTTTGACATAAAAGCACTTTGAAAAATAAAGTTGTGCTGTCAAGTAAATTTAGATTAATTCATAAACTTTCTATTGATCCATACAGTGTATTCGCCTTTTTTTTCAAAACCAGTTTCCCAGACTTCATCCGGTGCCGCAAAATTTGAATTTATTGATAAAGCAAGAGCTTCCTCTTTTTTATCATTAAGA
>JAKJGA010000054.1 GCA_022704645.1 Spirochaetota bacterium | reverse complement strand
ATGAAAACTATGATGACATACTTCATTCAGTTTCCGCTTTTAACGAAATGAAAATCGACGGAATAAAACTTCATCATTTCCACGTGATAAAAAATACTCCTGCAGAAAAAATGTATCAAAATGACAAGTTCAACCTGCTCTCAATGAATGAATATATTTCAATAACATGCGATATTATCGAACGGCTGAATCCGGAAATATCTGTTCACAGACTCTCAGCAGACCGTGACATAGATTCTCTGATTGCACCAGTTTGGGGACTTCACAAAGGCAGTGTTCAGAAAGGTATTGAAGACGAACTCGAAAGACGCGGAACATGGCAGGGTTTTTTGTTTGAGAGAGGGATATAAGCCGAATCCTGTTTATGCAGTCATCAATCTTGGTATTACATTACTGCAATACTCTTTGCGATCTACCCGCGGTCATAAACGAGCAATTTTAAACCGCTTCTTGATCTTGCACCGGATGGGGTTTGCAATGCCGTTTTCATTACTGAAAACGCGGTGGGCTCTTACCCCGCCATTTCACCCTTACCTTCACGGGGAAGGCGGTATACTTTCTGCTGCACTTTCCGTCGCCTCACGACGCCCGGCCGTTAACCGGCATCCTGCTCTATGGTGTTCGGACTTTCCTCACTCCCTTTCGGGCCGCGCGACTGCTCCTCCCTCTCTCACAGAAAGAATCCGGATATGCCCGCCTGAGGTCAATTAAATTTTGGAATTCAAAGTTGAGAACATCTGCAATCGTGACATGAAGTATCATCACCTATAAGTTTTGACGCTATCATTCCGGCAACATTGTACGAACAAAACCTGTAATGACTGTAATGAAGATGAAGACATTTCAATGAAGCTACATTTATCATTCCGCCGATTCCCTTATCCATATACTTAATAACTTCATCTCCGGGCGCTTTGCCCGTACACATCCGAAAAAGTTCCTTTCTCAAAAAATAATAATGAGCATGAGCTTCTTTCATCATTGAAAATATTTCCTGATCTGATGCTAAAAGATCTGTTATGGATGTTATGTAGCCTAAAGACTCAAAATCATGGAGCTTATCATTAAGATAAGGACAAGTCAGCCATATAGGCGTCGAAAGAAATCCGGCATTGATATCTCCGTCTTCACCAAACGGATTAAAAACTGCAATCGTGGGATAATTATATTTACACCTTGCAGCAACAGCATATAAATTTGCCTTCTTTCCGCCAAGCTGGGCGGAAACAACAGCAGAATCCTCGGGAGTAGCCTTCTTTAACTCAGAGAACATCCGAATCTTCCTTTTTAATTTTCATAAAGTAAAAAAGCAGGGAAATTACCGATACAACGAACCAGACAATTCTAAGATTTTTTATAAATTCAACCTTCTCCCTGTCCCTGACGTATTTCGGAACATCAGTATTTTTTATAGACGCATTTTCAAAAGCAATGAGCTTCTCTCCGCTTGCAATGTAAAAATGGTTGCGGCTTTCCGCGTCAGATATTTCATCCTTATGATTTTCGAGAATATCCCTCAGAAAAGCGTTCTCCCTGGCAAGATAAGAATTAATGCCTTCAAGATACGACTTTTCGGCGGAAAGACGCCTGCGCTCAAGAATTCCGCTTTCTCCGAAAACAAAAATATAAATTCCGGCAAGCAGAATCAGTAGCAGAAAAAAACCCTTGTTGTCAAACTTCAATATTGTAAAAAACCTCTTTTCCGCCGTATTTCGCACTTTCATCAAGAAGCTCTTCTATGCGAAGGAGCTGATTATACTTTGCGACTCTGTCTGTTCTTGATGCAGAACCTGTTTTAATCTGTCCTGTATTAAGCGCAACAACCAAATCTGAAATTGTAGTATCTTCTGTTTCACCCGAACGATGAGAGACTATCGCAGTATACCCCGCACGCTTAGCCATCTCAATTGCAGCAACAGTTTCCGAAAGCGTTCCGATCTGATTTACTTTTATAAGAATGGAATTTGCAATTCCGAGATCAATTCCTTTTTTCAGCCTTTCGGTATTTGTCACAAACAGGTCATCGCCTACAAGCTGAACTTTTTTGCCGATCCTTTCGGTAAGTTTTTTCCAGCCGTCCCAGTCGTCTTCAGCCATTCCGTCTTCAATGGAAATAATCGGATATCTACCTACGAGATCTTCCCAATAATCTACCATCTCATCGCTGGAGAGCTCTCTGCCGCTGCTTTTCTTAAAAATGTATTTCTTTCTGGCAGCATCATAAAATTCGCTTGAGGCCGGATCAAGTGCAATGGCAAAATCCTTATCCCTGCCGGGTTTATATCCGGCTGCATTTACAGCTTCAATTATCATCTTCAACGGATGTTCATTATCTTTTAAATTCGGGGCATATCCGCCTTCGTCGCCTACAGCTGTCGAATAATTCTCAGCCTTAAGAATCTTCTTTAAGAAATGGAATACTTCAGCAACCATTCTTACAGCTTCTTTGAAATTTTTAGCTCCGACAGGCATAATCATATATTCCTGAAGATCTATCGGCGCATCCGAATGAGCGCCTCCGTTTAGAATGTTCGACATCGGCACTGGAAGTTCACATGCCGAAATCCCTCCGAGATATCTGTAAAGCGGCATTCCCATGCTGTCTGCTGCGGCTTTAGCAACAGCCATCGACACACCGAGAATAGCATTAGCGCCGAGTTTTTCTTTATTTTTTGTTCCGTCAAGCTTAAGAAGCTCCCTGTCAATTTCAATTTGATCAATAGCCGGCATTCCGCATAATGCATCGGCGATAATATTATTTACATTGTCAACTGCGGTCTGAACACCCCGTCCAAGATAACGTGATGTATCTCCGTCACGAAGTTCAACTGCCTCATGAGCACCGGTAGAAGCGCCGCTTGGAACTGCCGCACGTCCGAATCCGCCGGATGATAGCGAAACATCAACTTCAACGGTTGGATTTCCCCTCGAATCAAGAATTTCTCTTGCCTGAATATCTTCTATATACATAAATCCCCCCTCGTAATAATTGATATTTTTACCGCACGGCATTAAAAGCTTGATGTTTTATAATATATAACCTTAGTTGGAATAAATCAATTTTTTCCAATAATTGCAACAAAAATATTATTCTGCAGGAATCATGAATGGAATATAAAACTTCAGCAAAAATAGAAGAAGCTCTCGAATCAAGACGCTCGGGCAGAATGCCTGAAAGATTCCGTAAAAAATTCAAATTTTCACGCGTATTCATGATTGGAAACATAGTTCTTCTCGTAATCGTATTTGCTGTAGTTCTGAATTTTATGCGGGATAATCCTTATACATCCACCACATTTTATGTCGGCAATGTTCAGTATAGGTTTACAGCAAATATAAACAAAGACGGTGCTTTAAACGTTATAAGCACTCTGAAAGCAGACGAACCGGTTGAGGTTGAATTCGAAAACGGAATATCGGAAATACTTCTTTATGCGGAAGGAAAAGAAATTAAACGTTTCACATTCGGCAAGGACAAAACAGTTCTATCAATAGAATCCGGCGAAACGAAACTCTTTCAGTCCGAAATTACAAGAAACGAACTCGAATCCCTTCTCAAGGAAAACGGACTGATAAGCGATAAAAACAAATCAATCGTTTCTTTTATCAAACGTTTCACAAAAATGAAAGCCGTATTCATAATAAAAAAGAAAGAGCCGGTTAAAGCCGAACTCGAATTTACTGCGGGAGTTTAATATGAGACCTGAATGGAATGATTACTTTATGAAAATAGCAGAAGATGTGGCTACCCGTTCTACATGCGTACGAAGAAGTGTAGGAGCCGTAATAGTCAAGGATAAGAGAATTTTAACCACAGGCTATAACGGTGTTCCTAAAGGAATTACACATTGCACTGAGGAAACCTGCATAAGAAAACTTTATAACATCCCGTCTGGCGAAAAACATGAACTTTGCAGAGGGCTTCATGCCGAACAGAATGCGATAATTCAGGCATCATATCACGGAGTATCAATAAAAGACGCCGACATTTATGTAACACATCAGCCCTGCGTCATTTGCACAAAAATGCTTATCAATAGCGGAATAACTCATTTCTTTGTAAAAAATCCGTACAATGATCCTCTGGCATCAGAGATGGCAAAAGAAGCCGGAATTGAAATAACAATCATTCCCTGAACGAATGTTCTGCCGGAAGTTTCAGAACGAATGACGTGCCTTTCCCCTTGACGCTGTAGCAGTGAATTGAACCGAGCAGAGTCTTGGTTACAAGATTATAAACTATATTGAGACCGAGTCCGGTTCCGCCCTGTCCTCTCCTTGTTGTATAAAACGGTTCAAATATTCTGTCTATTTTATCTTCATCAATTCCCTTGCCGTTATCAGACAGTGTTAAAATCACATATCCATTTAACTCAACGATATTAATTCTGATAAGTCCTTTGAAATTTTTATCGAAGGCGTGTATAATCGAATTCATCACAAGATTAACTATAATCTGCGAAAACGCTCCGGGAAAACTTTCAATTTCAATTTCATCAGCTGCATCATATTCGATTACATGCGGCAGATTTTTAATTTTGGGCTTCAGACTTATCAGTACTTCTGAAATATATTCCTTCAGCTCAAATCTTCTTTTTTCCCATGTAGCCCGGTCAGCGGCAATCTGTTTGAAACTCTGAACAAGCTCAGAAGCCTTCGTCAGATTCAAAAATATTATTTCAGCCGTTTCTGCGCTTTCGAGAATATAATTCGACAAAGCAGTTTTGGTCAGACTGGAAGACTCAAATGATTTAATTACGTTTTTAGTCAAAGAATTCAGATGAGTTACTGCAGTTATACAGATTCCGACCGGAGTATTGATTTCATGTGAAACTCCGGCGACAAGCTCGCCGAGTGAAGCCATTTTCTCGGCCTGGATAAGTTCTTTTGATCTGATGCTGACTGTTTCTTCAAGATCAGCATTCTGCTGCTGGAGCCGCTCAAATGCTTTTTTAAGTCTGAGAACCATGAAATTAAATCCCATTGCAAGACGGGCAATTTCATCTGTTTTTTTAACATCATATGCTTTCATATCGCCCAGAGAGATTTCCCTTACAAAATGATTGATGGATTCTACAGGCTTTGTAACCATAAATCTGAAAGCAATTGCAATACAAACGAGAATAAATCCGCCTGTAATAAGAATACCTATAAACATATTTTTGAGATAAGAAGAGTTTGTCCGGTTAAATGAATAATATGAATAATATATTTTTACCAAAGCAAGAGGCTTGTAATTATGCACAGCATATATTTCATCTTGAAAAAAAACATTGTTATAACGGATTTTTTCATTAACAATTTCGCCTTCATTATTTTTAGACAGATAAATATTAAACGGTTCAGAATCCGTTTTTAGAATTTCGATATCGGCGCCGAGAACCGTTTTATCAGTAAATAATTCAGACATACTTTCGAAAGTAACAATCGGAACTGATTCAATCTTTGCCGCAATTTTTTCTGCATATATTTTTGACCGGGCATTCAGTTTAAAAAGAGCATATTCTTTTCTTTCATTATATCTTAAATTGAAATTAATAATGCCAGAAACCGTCAGCGCTATAATTGTTATGACTGACACGGTTAATGCAAATTTAACAGAAAGTTTATCCGTGAAGAAAGAGATCAGTTTCATAGTAATATTCTAAATCAATACATGTGTTATTTCAAGCTAAAATGAATTCTATTGTTTGCATTTTTTAATATTGACCCTCCGGCTGCAGGAGAGATTATATATATGCCATAAACCGGTTTGTTGCAATTCAACATAAGGAGGATTTATGGCAAATAAACGCCTGATTCAATGATAATTTCTATGGGACGGATAAAATGTATAAAATAGGTGAATTCTCGCAAATATCGCGTCTTTCTGTAAAAACGCTTCATCATTATGATGAAGAGAATATTCTCAAACCCGATTATATTGATGAGGAAACGGGTTACCGTTATTACAGAAAAGAGAGCCTTGAGAAAGCCGAAACCATAAAGCTTCTGCGCAGGCTTGAGTTTTCGGTAGGTGAAATACGCGCGATAACGGAAACCATATCTTCCGACGATGAAATGCGTGAAATGATCATAACACGGAAGAATGAGATATGTTCAAAAATTAAGCACTATTCTCAGATCGAAAAAGAACTTGATCTGATATTAAAAACAATCGGAGACGGGAAAATGAAAAAAAATGAAGCCGGAAATACCGGTCAGATATTCATAAAAACTATTGATTCAATAATATTTCTTGGAATAAGAAGAAAATGCGGATATGATGAAGTCGGATCAGATTTTTCAGAGTGCGCAAAAAGAGCCGGAAGATTTATCTGCGGCAAAGGAATGAATCTTTTTTATGACGGTGAATACAAGGAAATAGATGCAGATATAGAAACCGGTTTTCCCATAAAAAAAGCAATCGGCGGCAGCCGCATACTAAAAGGCGGTAAAGCAGTCTGTATAGTTCATAAAGGCCGCTATGATGAAATAGGAAAATCTTTCGCAATGATATATGACTATTTATCCAAAAATAATGTCAAAGCAAAGATTCCGATTAGGCTCGTGTATACAAAAGGACCCGGTATGATTTTTCGTGGAAATCCTGAAAAGTATCTTACCGAAATTCAGTTTATAATTGAAGAAAACTGACCGATAATAAAGGGGGGCTTCCGGCTGGTTCCCCCTTTTTAATGCTGCAATGATAATGGAGTGTTCGGATACAATCTGATGATTAGAAGAAAGAAAAATAACATTGCATCGGAATTTATTGATTCTGAAGGGAAAAAATGGATTCAAAGTTCCGCGGATGATATCTTTTCTTCCGATGAAATAGGAAAAATAATACGCTCTATTGAAAAAGAGAAAAGCACAGGTGAAATTGTCCTCGCTTCAATCGACTTCAAAAAAGTTAACAAGGAATATTATGAAGCTGTTGAAAACTTAAACAGAGAACTTAAGAAAAAAGACATGCTTCTCAAAAAGCTCGCTTCTGAAACAAAGATTCTAATAGACAGAAAAAATAAAAAGCTTTATGAACTTATTGAATACATAAAAAAGCTTCACATTCTCATCAAGAACATGGATTCAGGTAATCCGAATTCACGGATAGAACTGAAAGAAACAGTATATGTCCCCGCAAAAGAGGCAGAAGAGGAAATATTATTCGAAAAAGTCAGAGAATACTTCCTTGACGAAAACGGCAACGAAATTGAGTAATATCCAGAGTAAGGGTGAAGCAAGCCCTATTTCCGGAGATGCTGATGTCTTTAAAATTTTATAACACATACACACGCACAACAGAAGAATTTATACCCGGCGGAGTAAAAAAGAATTCTCCTGCTGAATATGATGCCGTTTCAATTTACTCCTGCGGCCCGACAGTTTATTCGTATGCGCATATAGGAAATTTCAGAACATTTACATTGAACGATCTCCTCAGAAGATATCTTAAATACTCAGGATATAAAGTCGAACACACGATGAATATCACCGATGTTGACGACAAAACAATCAAGGGAGCCAATGATAACGGACTCTCGCTGAAAGATTTCACTGCGAAATATACGGATATTTTTTTTGAAGACCTAGCAAGCCTTTCCATTGAAGAATTCGAACATTATCCGAGAGCAACAGACAACATCGATTCGATGGAAGATATAATCGAACGCCTGAAAGAAAAAGATCTAGTATATGAAAAAGACGGTTCACTGTATTTCTCAATAGCGAAATTCGAAAGTTACGGCAAACTCAGCAATCTTGAAAAACGCGAAACGATAAGCGGAGCCAGATACGACGCCGATGAATACGAAAAAGATGACGCGCGTGATTTTGCCCTCTGGAAAGCCTCCAAAGAAAACGAGCCTTCATGGAAGATAAAATCAATGAACGGCGGCAGACCTGGCTGGCATATAGAATGTTCAGCAATGGTCAGAAAAATATATGGTAAAACAATAGACATTCACACAGGCGGAGTCGATCTTATATTTCCGCATCATGAAAATGAAATAGCACAAAGCGAAGCCGCATACGGAGAACCTTTTGCAAGATACTGGCTTCACTGGGAACACCTTCTTGTTGAAGGAACCAAGATGAGCAAATCGAAGGGAAACTTTTATACACTAAGAGATTTAACTGAAAAAGGTTATTCACCGCGCGCCATCAGATATCTTCTGCTTTCAGCGCATTACAGAAAACAGCTCAACTTCACGCTTGAAGGCCTTAAAGGCGCAGAAAGTTCACTCGAAAAAATCGACAACTTTATCACAAGACTTAATTCAGTAAATGTTGTAGAAACCAGCCGAAACAAAGCAGTCTCAGATGCGGTTGAAATATATCTCAAAGATTTTTCCGAAAGCATGGACAATGACCTTAACACATCCGGTGCATTCGGTGCATTTTTTGAATTCATGCATGCAGTAAATCCTCTGCTTGACGGTACAATCTCTAAAGATGACAAAGAAGAAATAGAATCAGCTCTCAAAAAAACAGATGCAGTATTCGGATTCATTTTTTCAAAAGCAAAATCAATAGATTCGGATCTCGAAAAACGAGTTAACGCACTCATTGAAGAAAGAAAACAGGCACGCATTGACAAAAACTTCAAGCGTTCAGACGAAATTCGCGACGAACTGCTCGCGGAAGGAATAATTCTTGAAGACGGAAAAGAAGGAACTAGATGGAAGCTAAAAAAATGATTCCGGGGAGAAACCCCGTTTTCGAATATCTTCAGACTGATGCTAAACCCGAAGCGCTTTATCTTTCGGATTCAGCACAGGGTAAAATCGTAGATTCGATTATTCAGGCAGCCAAAAAGAAAAGCGTCAAGATAATCAAATGCGACAATAAAACATTGGATGAAATGTTCGCCGGAAATCATCAGGGTGTTATTCTCACCGCAAAGCAGACTTCTGCCGGGATTGACCTCAAAGCAGTAGCCGCAAAAAACGGTGTCATAGTTCTTCTTGATCAGATAACAGATCCGCATAATACAGGTGCAATAATCCGTTCTGCGGAAGCGCTCGGCGCTGACGGAGTCGTGATGCAGAAAGTCAATTCAAGCGGAATAAACGAAACTGTAATAAAAACTTCAGCCGGAGCAACCGCATATATCGACGTTGAAATAGTTTCAAACATAGCGCAGTTTATTGACAGAGCTAAAGATGCCGGTTTCTGGGTAATCGGCACAAGCGGCGAAGCACAGAAAAACGTAAGGGAACTTAAAGACACAAAACCTGCCGTAATAGTTATCGGAGCTGAAGGAAGCGGAATGCGCAGACTGACTCAGGAAAAATGCGACTTTCTGGTAAAGATTCCGCTGAAAGGAAATGTTTCATCGCTGAACGCTTCAGTTGCAGCCGGAATAACTCTTTACGAATTTCTCTGCTGATTATGCCGAAGTATTACGGCTTCATACGGCTGTAGAATCTTCGATTCAGTCACCTTAGAAAATTTCTCTGTAGAATAAACTATTTCTGCGTCATGCCCCTGCGGAAAATACTGCTTGATTCTGTTATCAAAATTGAGCGCTATTTCAAATTCACAGCCGCGCATGTAAGAAAGAATTCCCGACTCTCCTCTTTCCAAAAAAACGATTGAGCCTCTTCTCAGATTATATTCTTTCCGGCGAAGCGAAATCAGAAACCTGTAAAGGTTAAGAAGCGAATTTTTATCTTCAATCTGCTTATGAACATTTCTTTTCCAGTAATCTGAATTTACCGGAAGCCATGGAACACCTGTTGTAAATCCTGCATTATCAGAATTCTCCCACTGCATCGGAGTTCTTTCGGGATCTCGCCCCTTAAAGAAAGGCCAGTATTTTTTCCCGAGAGGATCTCGGAGTTTTGAACGGCTGATCTTTCCGTCCCGCATACCGATCTCCTCGCCGTAATAAACAAACGGAGTTCCCTTCAATGTCAGAAGAAGCACCGCAAGAATTCGGCATCTTTCATCAGTTTGATTCTTCTTATAAAACCTCGAAGCCTGACGCGGCTGATCATGATTCGAAAGAACATGGCACGGCCACCCGTCAGAAGGAATCAGCTCAAGCCAATTCGAAATTTTTTTATAAAATTCCTTTGCATTCCATTTCGTGTACATAAGAGAAAAATCAAATGCCATATCCAGCTGATCTTTTCCGTTTCCGATAAATTCTGAAGACAGACGCGGATTTCCCGGCGGAGGTGAAAAAACCTCGCCGACACTCATTCTTTCAGTATAATTATCAAGGAGCTTTCTGAAATCTTTCAAAACATCATGAGTCTCCGGCCTGTTACGGTCATAGATATGGCTCTGCATGTCGTAGATACGCGGAGAATAACCGATAGTATAAGGATTATTTCTAAGTTTTTCATCTTTAATAAACCAGTTTACCACATCAAGACGGAAACCGTCAATGCCGCGGTCCAGCCAGAATTTGATATCATCAAAAACCGCGTCACGAAGTTCCTTGTTTCTCCAGTTGATATCAGGCTGCTGTTTCAAAAACGAATGAAGATAATATTCACCTGTAATTTTATCATATTCCCATGCACGCCCGCCGAAGGCAGCTCTCCAGTTATTGGGACATTTTCCCCGGTGAGCCTTTTGCCAGATATACCAGTCGCGCTTGGGATTTGTCTTTGATGAACGTGATTCAACAAACCATAGATGACTGCTTGATGTGTGATTCATCACAAGATC
>JAKJGA010000053.1 GCA_022704645.1 Spirochaetota bacterium | reverse complement strand
TTAAAATGATGATGAGGGCTTCAATATTTAAAATGCTGTCTCTCTATATTACAAAACAATCAACAGGTACCGGACGATTTATGGTAAAGTGTATTTTTGATTGAAAGCACTCTACGGAAGAGGTATATTTCAAATGAAGGGAAGAACATGAATATATACAATAAAATGTATGATGACGAAGCTTACAGAGCTGAACAATTCGCACTTAATTTCCACTGGCCTCTGTACGGAATTCTCTTTTTACTCGCATTTGTTAAATTCATCGCGGAGAAAGATATTATCGGATTTGTGGGAATGATGCTTCTCGGAAGCTGCCTCATATACAACGGTGTTCTTGCTGTTTTCATCCTGAAAAAGAAAAACTATATCTGGATACGGTATATCTCCGTCACTATAGATATTTTATTGCTTACATTTTACAATGGTCTCGACACATATTTTAATTCAGCGCTCACTCCTGTCACTACTGCAACACTTCTAATTTATCCAGTGATTCTTTTTCTTGCAGCGCTCCGCCATGATAGAAAGCTCATAGTTTATTCCACTATTATAACTGTAGCCGCGATGAATATTCTTTTCGCGGCTGCTTATCCGTACTTTGACCGGTCAATTGCAGACAAACTGATCTGCGGTGATTTGCTCGGGCAGGTTTACCGGACCGTGTATATTATCATGATCGGAATTCTTATTTTCAGCATACCGAGGATAATCGAACGCCTACTCAAGAATCAGAAAGAGATTTTTGAAAGAAGTATTGAACACTTCACATTGGCCCATCATGATGTGCTTACCGGTCTTGCAAACAGGAGGCTCCTCGTCGATTTTCTTGATAAAACCATTGCTCTCGCTTCAAGAAACAAGACCGCATTCGCGGTGATCTATATCGATCTTGACGGTTTTAAACCGGTCAATGACACGTACGGTCACGATGCCGGAGATCTGCTGCTGAAAGAAATTGCCGAGCGTCTAAGCGGAATCGTTCGAGAGTCAGACATAGTCGCACGCGTCGGCGGAGATGAATTTGTTATCGTTACTGGAGAAATAAATTTCGGCTCCGGAGCTGAACTCATCGCCCGAAGAATTAAAGATATAATCACAGAACCGGTAATTATCGGCGGCAACAGCGTCAGCGTCGGGGCAAGCATCGGTATCTCAATTTTCCCTTCAAATGGAAGTGACAGCGAGTCTCTTATTCAGAAGGCGGATGAAGCGATGTATAGAGTAAAAAAATCGGGAAGAACGGTTACATGCGTTTAGAGAAATAAGCCGAAATGCATCTGTTTCATTCATTTATGTTATCAATTCATTGATAAGCGTAGCAGTATTTCCGGAATCAATTTTCGGACTGCACTGGATTGCTAATACTTTCGGATTCAGTTTTTCTGGTGCGGTGTTGCTGTTAAAGCAATTTTGTTTTATTGAGGAATGGAACAAAATGTTTAAATGCTTACAGTTCATAAGGCAAAATCAATAACCAATTATATCATAATTAAATAAAACTTAACATGTTTTATCCTTGTATAAAAACTGGTCATGGCTTTTTTCCATTAAAATTATTTGTTGCAAAATCATTTTAAATATCAGAGAAACTTTAACCACCTTTATTTTAAGTGGACTGTCAGGTGAATACTATTACAATGCATATAAGGGCTGTAATAAATGGGAAAATACTTACGTAGTCTTGATATCCGGATTGAAGAATTTGGGTATAACGGGGAGAAAGTGGATGTTGAAGGACTAAAAACAATAATACATGATATTAAGTTCTACGTGGGTAAAATATTTGAATATCATTTTAATCATGAATTCAAAGTTCAAACTGATGGAATATCAAAAGTAAATATAATACTGTCTCCGCATGATGATGACGATCGAAAATATATTAAGCTAATTGATATTATTAATATTTACCGGTATTTTAAAATCGAATCATATGTGGCCTTATCGGATCATGATAAACGTTCGTACTGTCTTGATATGATAAACGACTCTCTTATGTTCGTGTTTGAGAATAAACCGGTCATACAATCCGAGATTGAATCTGTTTATCGGCGGATTTATGACGATGGTTGTGTGTTGCGTGCAGTCTGGAAAAA
This sequence comes from Spirochaetota bacterium, assembly GCA_022704645.1. Lineage (GTDB taxonomy): Bacteria > Spirochaetota > UBA4802 > UBA4802 > JAFGJZ01 > JAKJGA01. The sequence continues at coordinate 8,612 of JAKJGA010000053.1, read as the reverse complement.
GCCGGTTTTTTCTCCGGATAAGACTATGACAGCTCAGATTTATTTTGAATTGCATGAGACATTGGATCAGTATCTCCGTATAAAAGGTGAATTGGATTATGATAGATTATTGTGGAGAATGAGACCACGAAGCATTGATTTTGGATTGCTATCGTGGTCTGGCAATGCGTCAGTTCTTCTTTATGAAATAGGGCTCGACAGGCTTTCTCGTGAAGATGAGGCCAATAAACGGGATTATTGGATATACCGAACAGACAATGATTTGCTTTCTTTCTATTTTCATCGTGCGGAAAGCGGACAGGCTCACGGACAATATGAGCTGGGAAAGATGTATTTGAACGGTTGGGATAAGCATAAACCTGATCTTAAAATGGCGAAATACTGGCTGGGAAAGTCTGCCCAGCAGGGATATTCAAGAGCGGTGAAATTGATAGAGTCTTTGATATGACATGAAGTAGAAATTTCATGCGACTCTCCTGTTATAAATTTTATTTTGTTCTAGGTCTCTTTTAGCTTCGTTCTATTCAACGATTCCGATGCGAAAATAAGAATGAAAGCAAATGCGAGCATTATAGGAACAAGCAGTTCGAGAGACGTGGCTGCAATGAATTTACCTGTGCCGGTAGTTAAAAGCATTACTCCGAAATTCGCCGATGCTACTTCGCATCCGAGCAGAAGGTGCGACATGTTTTTTGAAACGCGTTTCGGCGTTTCGTGCATCATACATGGATAAATAGGTGCGAATCCTGCACCAGTTATAATCATACCGGCTATTGAAAGTGCGGGACTTGTTTTGAAGAATAAAAGTGAAATGCCGCATGCGGCAAGAATGAGTCCGGCGCGTATCATGTTTTTATTTCCGATTCGATCGACGATAAAACCTGAGACGAAGCGCATTGCTGTAAGAGAAAAATAAAACATTCCTATCCATGTTCCGGCTGTAGCCTTCGGTATTCCTCTGGATTCGATAAACATACTGTTTGCCCAAAGGCCTGCGCAGAATTCGAGTCCCGTATAGACGAAAAAAACAAGCATTGCAAGCAATGGCGCGCGCGATGTGAACAGTTTGAAATAAGCTTTCATGGTTTCGTGGCGCGTTGATTCGGTTTTGTTTCTTTTTTCTGTTTTCCATAGAGAAATGGTAAATATGAAAAAAAGGAGAAGCGTAAACTGCATGATTGATATTGCGGTGTATGATGAACGCCATGATTTTCCGGCTGTTGTGAGCGCACTGAAGATAAACGGCCCGGTTGCCGCACCGATGCCCCAGCAGCAGTGAAGCCAGTTCATGTGGCGTGATGACAGATTATTCGCGACATAATGGTTTAATCCGGAATCAACTGCTCCCTGACCGAAGCCGAGAGGCAGTGCGAAAATGAAAATCCACAAAGCGGACGGCATTATGGAATAACCGAAAAGCGCGGATGCTGTAAGAAAACAGCTGAAAAGAATCAGTTTTCCTGTACCTATACGTTGTACTACCGCACCGCTGAAAAAACTTGATGTAGCACTGCATATTATAAGCAGTGTCGTAATGATTCCGGCGTATTCGAGCGGAAGTTTTATGTCGAGCCTGATGCCGGGCCATGCTACGCCGAAAATACCGTCAGGAAGCCCGAGACTTATGTAAGCGAGATATATTACAGCGATGAGAATTAGTGGAACTGATTTCATTACGCCTGACCTCAATAATGTCACAGCCTACTATAACATGAAAACTGCAATTCTTTTTTATATAACTTGGTTTAATAAAAAAAAGAATGAATCACGCTGAAATGGCGTGATTCATTTCGATTATCTGATCATCTGATCGATTGATTTTTTATCCGAAACATTTACTTTTGATCCGAAAAGAAACCATTCTTCCGTATGAGAATATGTAACTTCCGGAGCAAATACAACATTTGGACTCAATGTTTCAAGTTCAACAAAGTCTGCGCATGTAAAGCATTCAACCGCACAGTTGTCATCCGGATAATCATTTGTGTTTACTCTGTCGAATTTTTTTATGAAAGTATAATTGTCAGTTGTTATTCCGACATAACCGTCATATGCTGCTGAACCGATTTTGCTGGTTTCACCGTTTATGTTAATCATGAAGTAATCATCGTTCTGAGAGAACTGAGAACTGTTGACGTTGGTTTTTTTGTCGGTCCACTGGTTCCAATAGATAATTTTGCTCATCTTGAAACTTCCATGGGATGCCCATGGAACAAAAATTGTTCCTTTAGGTTTAAAGCAGGTGAGTGCCCAGATTGCTCCGGCGAAAAGAAACTGTCCCTTGTTTGTTATTGTGTGAGTTACGTTGAAACGCTGATTCTTTTCAGTTACGGTAATTGTCTTTTCGAGATCCGTGTTTTTGTTGAGTTTTTTAACGGTTATGCTGTTTTCACCGAGAATAACATCGCATTTTTCATTGTTCGGATCAAGATCCCATCGGTTTTCAGGCGAAACCCAGAGTCTATGACCTCCGTAAATTTTCCAGTAACCGCTTTTAAATTTTTCAGCCTCGTCATTGAAAAGCATGTTTTCCCCTCCGTCAATCGAGAGGTGCATTATTCTGGGACCGAAATCGGTCGCGACGATCATTTTCTGTTTGCCTATGGTGAGTTCGTAGCAATTTGGTGCCGATAAATAGGTGATTTTTTTGATATCCATATTTCCATCCTTATGGTTCTTGGTATTCTCAACTCAACAAACATATTAAACTGGTATTTAAAAGTCTATTAAAAATCATTTAATAAAGTTTCTTTTCCTTGACATATATAATATTGATGTTTTTCTCGACGTGTTTTGTGAGAATCGTCATTCATATTTTTAATTGAATCGAAGCGGTTTGATGCAATAACGGACGATATATGCCGCCTGTTTTTGAAATTATTGCGGTATTTTCTGAATATTTAATAATAATGGAAGTTTGCTTTGTTAGATCTTGATTCATTTTATCAGAAAGTTGTAAAAAACAATAACCGCAAAAAAATATTCAGAGTTATTCAGGAAAAGAAAAGAGTTACCAAACTTGATATTTCGCGTATTTTAAACCTCAGCATAACGACTGTCAGCAGTAATATAAAAGATATGGTTCAGATTGGACTGATTTCCGAAAGGGGATTTGAGGATTCAACCGGCGGAAGAAAGGCTCAGGTCATTGAATATCTTCCCGATTCGCGCTTTTCTTTGGGAATGGAGCTTAAAGAGACTCATGCCCGCATCGTTCTTACAAACCTCGACAGCGCCATTCTGAAAGAAAAATACTTTGATGCTATTGATACGAATATTCTTATTGATGAGTGCAGAAGAATAACTGAGAGTTTTCTTGAGGATTTTAATCAGAGAGACCGCATTATGGGTCTGGGCATATCGCTTCCCGGAACAGTAAATATGAAGACGTCCGTTTTGGAAAATGCTCCGAATATGCACGTCAGCAATGTAAGCTTCAAAAAGCTTGAAGAAGATCTCAATATGTCTGTTTATATCGGAAATGAGGCAAATTGTTCGGCTTACGGCGAATATGAATATAATGATACCTTTAAAAGCCCTCTTTTTTATATTTCCGTTACAGAGGGTATCGGAAGTGCCATCATAATAGACAGAAAGCTCTATAATGGGAAAAATCACAGAGCAGGTGAGATCGGACATATTTCAATTGATTGCAATGGCGACAAGCTCTGTTCATGCGGCAATACTGGGTGTTGGGAGCTTTTTGCTTCTGAACGCGCTTTGGAAAAGTCCTTTTCTGATGCAACAGGTTCCAGTGTTTCTAATATTGATGAAATTTTTAAGCGTATCAGCGAGCCTGTTGTAAAAAAACTGATAATGAGCTATGCAAAGTACTTAGCAGTGGGCATCCGGAATCTTCTTATGATTTTTGACCCGAGTTTTATTGTTATAGGCGGAAATATAAGCAAATATGAAAAAGAGCTTTTACCGGCTATAAAAAAGCATGTTTTTGAAAATAATGAATTTTATACGGAAAAAGATATTAAAATCGAGTTTGCGCGCTTAAAGGAAAATTCGGGAATCATCGGCGCGTCATTATTTCCGATAAATAATATGTTGTAATTTTTTTGGACACTTATTAAAATGGTTTTTAAAAGTATCACAAAAAGGAGTCGTTATGAGTGAAATATTTCCAAATATCGCTAAAATTCAGTACAAAGGCGAAGGATGCGGCGAAGAGCTTGCATTCCGTTATTACAATCCTGAAGAAAAAATAATGGGACGTACGATGAAAGATCATCTGCGTTTTGCCATGTCATACTGGCATACTCTCTGCGGAGAAGGAAGTGATCAGTTCGGATCCGGAACAATGCAGCGTTCTTGGACTTCTACTGAAGATGAAATGAAAAAGGCTGAGCTTAAAGTAAAAGCCGGCTTTGAAATAATGGAAAAACTTGGAATCGAATACTACTGTTTCCATGACCGTGACATAGCGCCTGAAGCTGATACTCTTGAAGAGACTAACAAACGTCTTGATATCGTTGCTGACATGCTTGAAAAAGAAATGAAAAGAACAGGCATTAAGCTTTTGTGGGGAACTTCCAATTGTTTCACTAATCCGCGTTTTGTTCATGGAGCTGCTACAAGCTCTGAAGCTGATGTTTTTGCTCATGCGGCTGCACAGGTTAAGAAGGCAATGGAAATAACCAAACGTCTCGGCGGTGAAGGTTATGTATTCTGGGGCGGACGTGAAGGTTATGAAACTCTTTTGAATACTGACATGAAGCTTGAGCTTGATAATCTCGGCCGCATGCTTCACATGGCTGTTGATTATGCAGCAAAAATCGGTTTCAAAGGCCAGTTCTACATCGAGCCTAAACCAAAAGAACCTACAAAACACCAGTACGATTTTGATACAGCGACTGTAATCAGCTTTCTCCGTCAGTATGGTCTTGCAGATAAATTCAAGATGAATATCGAAGCAAACCATGCTACTCTTGCAAGCCACACTTTCCAGCACGAGCTTCGCGTAAGCAGAATTAACGGAATGCTTGGAAGCATCGACGCTAACCAGGGTGACCTTCTTCTTGGATGGGACACTGACCAGTTTCCGGTAAATATCTATGATTCTGTTCTTGCAATGTATGAAGTTTTGATGGCAGGCGGTTTTACTACAGGCGGACTTAACTTTGACGCGAAGGCAAGAAGAGCTTCTTTTGATCCGTCAGATATTTTCTACGGATATATTGCCGGAATGGATACTTTTGCGAAAGGTCTAAGAGTTGCTGCGAAACTTATCGAAGATAAAGTTTTCGAAAAAAATATCGAAAAAAGATATTCAAGTTTCGGTTCAGGTATCGGAAAAGACATCGTTAGCGGAAAAGCCGGTTTTGAAGAGCTTGAAGCTTATGCGATGAAGAAAAATGTAACTGTATCTACTCTCATGTCGGGCCGTCAGGAAATGCTTGAGAATATTCTCAACCAGTACATTTTCTCTAAGTAATTGTTTATTGCCGCGGTGTAAAAAGCCGCGGTGATTTTTTATTTATGCGTTAACGTTAATTATTTATACAAAGTTCTTTCGGGAGGACGGAATGTTTTTAGGAATAGATTTGGGAACTTCAGCATGTAAACTTCTGCTGATCGATGCTAAAGGAAAAGTGTTAGCTTCAGTATCGAAAACATATCCAGTAAATTATTTTAACCAGAACTGGGCAGAACAGAATCCCGAAGACTGGTGGAAAGGCGTAAAAGAAGGTATTGAAGATATCATGAAGGGAGTTGACCGCTCTCAATTGCGTTCAATAAGTTTCAGCGGTCAGATGCACGGACTTGTCATTCTTGACAAAGAAAATAATGTAATCCGCCCTGCAATTCTCTGGTGTGATCAGAGAACACAGAAAGAGTGTGATTACCTGAATAAAGATATAGGCACTCATAAAATGCTCAATTGGACAGGAAATATTGCCCTTACGGGTTTTACCGCTCCGAAGCTTTTCTGGGTTAAAAATAATGAACCTGAAAATTTTAAGAAAATAAACAAAGTTCTTCTTCCGAAGGATTATATTGCGTTTAAATTATCCGGAGAATTTTCATCTGATGTTTCGGATGCTTCCGGAACTGTTTACTTCGATGTTAAGAAAAGAAAGTATTCTTCAGAAATGATTGAACTCATCGGTTTGAAATCCGACAGTTTTCCAAAAGTATACGAGTCTTATGAAGCAGTCGGAAAAATTCTTCCTGAACTTGCTTCCGAAATGAATCTTCCATCGTCGGTTCTGATTGTTGCCGGTGCGGGGGATCAGGCTGCGGGAGCAGTCGGTACAGGTGCTGTAGAAGAAGGTATAATTTCCGTTGCACTCGGTACTTCGGGTGTAGTATTTGCACCGAATGATGCCTTTACTTTGGATAAAAAGCATGCCCTTCATTCTTTCGCTCACGCGAATGGGCAATGGCATCAGATGGGAGTAATTCTTTCTGCCGCATCATGTTTGAAGTGGTGGGTTGAAGATGTGAATGGAACAAAAGACTATGATTTGCTTCTTTCCGAAGCAGAAAAAGTACCAGCGGGATCAGAAAGATTGTTTTTTGTGCCTTATTTGATCGGAGAACGTACTCCGCATAATGATCCTAACGCAAAAGGCTGTTTTATCGGACTTAATGTATCTCATAAACGCGGAAACATGACACGCGCGGTGCTTGAGGGTGTTGCTTTTGCTCTTAGAGATACGCTTGAACTTCTTAAAGAGTCGGGTATATCAGCTAAAGAAATTATTATCAGCGGCGGCGGTTCAAAAGGTAAAATATGGAATCAGATAGTTGCGGATGTTTTCTCTTCAAATGTTAAGACGCTTGTTTCTAACGAAGGACCTGCTTACGGTGCGGCACTTCTTGCCGCTGTTGGTGCAGGTGAATTCTCATCGGTAAAAGAGGCATGTTCATCATGCGTAAATTATTCGGAGAATTTTACACCGGATTCAGCTAAAGTTGTTGATTATAACAGATATTACGAAGTTTATCGTTCATTATACGATACGCTGAAATCTACTTTCGCGAAGATTTCGGCGCTGTAGAATTACAGGGAAAGGAGTATGCAGTGAAAAATTTTACTGAAAAAAAAGATATCTCTCTTGAGCTTGATTTTCTGAAAAGAAAAGCATGTGAAATAAGAAAGATGACATTGGAAGAAATAGGAACGCTCGGTGTCGGTCACATAGGCGGGGCGATGTCGATTGTTGAAGTTCTTACAATTCTTTATTACAGACATATGAATGTTGATCCGTCTAATCCTAAAAAAGAAGACCGTGATTTACTTGTTCTTTCAAAAGGACATGCCGGACCGGTTCTGTATTCTGTTTTAGCTGATAAGGGATATTTTCCTAAAGACTGGCTTATGACCTTGAATAAAGGCGGAACAAATCTTCCTAGTCATTGCGACATGAACCGTACGCCTGGTATCGATATGACTACCGGTTCTCTTGGTCAGGGTACTTCCGCAGTTGTAGGAATGGCATTGGCAAACAAACTTGATAAGATCGACAGCAATGTTTATCTGATTATCGGTGACGGAGAGTCAAACGAAGGTCAGGTATGGGAAGCTGCAATGTCGGCTGCGCATTATAAACTTGATAACATCATTGCTTTTACCGATTATAACAAAATGCAGATTGACGGTTATACTAAAGACATCATGGATGTCGATAATCTCGTTGCAAAATGGGAAGCCTTTGGTTGGTTTGCGGTTAAAATACAGGGGCATGATTTTAATGAACTTGATAAAGCTATCGCAAATGCTCAGAAAGAAAAAGACAGACCTTCAATGATTATTCTCGATACAGTGAAGGGAAAAGGAGTTTGTTTTGCAGAAGGCAAACTGGAAAACCATAACATGAATTTTGATATAGCAAAGGCTAAAGAAGCAATTGCTGTTTTGGACGGCGAGTTTAAATAAATCATGAATATGAAGAATTTTGACGGGCAGGAAAGATAATGCAGAATAAAGAAATGAGAGCGGTTTATGCCGAGACTTTAATCGAACTTGCTGAGAAGAATAAAGGAATTGTTATTCTTGAAGCAGATCTTATGCGTGCGAACGGAACCGGAATTTTCAGGGATAAATTTCCGGAGAGAGCTTTTAATATAGGTGTTGCAGAAGCAAACATGGTTGGTGTTGCTGCAGGAATGTCGGCAAGAGGAAAGGTTCCTTTTGCTACAACTTTCGGATGCTTCGCTTCCAGAAGAGCTTATGATCAGTTTTTCTTATCGGCTAATTATGCCAAGCTTAATGTTAAGCTTGTCGGTTCAGATCCCGGTGTTTCTGCCGCATTCAACGGCGGAACTCATATGCCTTTTGAAGATATCGGACTTATGAGAATAATACCCGGTTTGATTGTTTTTGAACCTTCTGACCCTTATTCATTGAAACAGCTGCTTATTCAAAGTGCGGAGCATAAGGGTTCAACTTATATGCGTCTTCATAGAAAAGCGGTTCCGGCTATTTACACTGAGAATGATAAATTTGCTCTCGGTAAAGGAATTGTAATTGAAGACGGAAAGGATATTACTTTGATAGGTTCTGGATCGGTTATGATGCAGGAAGTGATTAAAGCGGCAGATCTTCTTAAAAAAGACGGAATCTCTGCAGCCGTTATCGACATGCATACTATTAAGCC
>JAKJGA010000052.1 GCA_022704645.1 Spirochaetota bacterium | reverse complement strand
ATGATGTCCGAAGCACTACTTCCGCATATTAATTCAGGAGATTACGAAAGAGCAAAAGGAATTATTGATTCGGCAATTCTTTCATCCGATCTAATCGGAGTAATCATATCTGACCGTTCCGGAGGAATTATAATCGGAAGATATACACGCAACTACAATAATATTCACGACTGCAGCAAAGACGATCTGTCTTATCTCGAAAAAAATAAATACCTTTCCTTGTCATTCACGATGAGAAATTTCAATCTTCAGCCGTTCGGCACTATAGATTATTATTTTTCCAATAAATTTCTTCAACGCGAAATGCTTTTTGATACGGCAATATCTCTAATCAAAATTATTTTAATCTGCATTATTCTCTCCATTTTTCTTTCAGCAGCCTTACGTAAAATACTTACTTCTCAGCTCATGAGCCTGAAAAACACACTGATATTTTTTGCAAAAGGAAACTTCTCCGCAAGATCAAGAATCGAATCAAATGATGAAATAGGCGAATTATCAGACACTTTCAACATGCTGGCGGAAAACACTCAGATCAGAATATCTGAACTCGAATCCGTTTTATCTAAACGAACAAATCAGCTTATGCTCTCACAGAAGATGGCCTCTCTCGGGGAACTTGCTGCAGGAACAGCCCATGAAATCAGCACTCCTATCGGAACTGCGTTCACTGCAGCAACTCATCTGAAAGATAAAACATTGTCTTTTGCTGAATCATACCAGAAAAATAATCTGACACGTTCCGAGTTTGAAGCATATCTCGCAGAAGTTGAAGAATCCATGTCTCTCATTATCAGCAACATTACAAAATCATCATCAATATCTCAAAATTTCAAAAAGATAGCATCTGATAGAACAAATGAAAACACAAAGTCTTTCAATCTAAAACACTATCTTGAAGAAATCATTCTCAGCCTCAAACCTCAAATCAGAAAAACAAAACATATAATTCAGATCAACATTCCGGAACATATAGAAATCAGCACCTATCCGGGAGTTCTGTCGCAGGTCATGTCAAATCTGATAATAAACTCTTTGATTCACGGATTCGACGGAATAGAAGAAGGAATCATATCCATAGACGCCGGAATGGATAATGATTCAATAATTATGATTTATTCTGATAACGGAAGAGGTATTTCCGAAGAGAATCTGTCAAAAATCTTCACTCCGTTTTTTACAACAAAAAAAGATAAAGGCGGAACCGGAATCGGACTCAGCCTTGTAAAAAATCTTATCGAAGAAACTCTTAAAGGAAAAATTGCCTGCGAAAGTGTTCAGGACAAAGGAACAATGTTCAAGATAAGTTTCCCTGCAAATATATAATTCATTCAGACAAAAATATTTTTCAGCTTCATAGCGGCTTCACGCGGATTTTTATCCTGTGAAACAGCAGTTATCACGGCAATACCCGCGGCTCCCGTTTCTTTCACAAGAAATGCGTTTTCAAGATTTATTCCGCCGATCCCGACAACAGGAATCTTCACGCTCTTAACCATCTGCCGGACATACTCAATTCCGTGCGCAGAACCGATGTCGCGTTTACTTGCAGTCGGAAATACTGCGCCTGCTCCGAGATAATCAGCGCCGGAAAGCTCGGCAGAAACAGCGTCATCAATGCTGACCGGAGAATATCCGATGATCTTATCGCCGATTTTAGAGCGGATTGATTCTATCGGTTCATCATCCTTTCCGACATGAATTCCGTCTGCGGAAAGTTCAAGCGTGAGTTCAAGCGAATCGTTCACGATAAAAACCGCATTATACTGCCTGCATAGTTTCAATATTTCCCGGCCGATTAGAAGCTTCTCCTCACAAGAAGCATCCTTGTCACGCAGCTGAATAATTCCGGCACCGCCCGCAAGCGCTTCATTCACAGTAAAAAGCGGATCGTGATTACACAAAGGGGATTCAAGAACAAAGTAAAGCGAATAGTCGATGTTACGCGAAATGGTCATAGCCGAACCTCGTAATTTTTTTTCCGTCAATATAAACGCCCTCGCCTTCCTTCAATTCTCCTACGATATAACCTTTTATCTCAGAAGCTTTTTCAGGAGAAACGGTGTAAACAAGGGCAAAATCCTCACCGCCGAAAAGCGCGTAGTCATACGGATCATCACCGAGAAGCGCGGCAGTTTCAGCAATGCCCTCAGACAGCCTGATTGCCGACTTGTCGATATGAGCAGAAAGAGAACTTCTTTTTGCGATATTACGCGATTCAGAAGCAAGCCCGTCGCTTACATCTGTCATCGCATGTGATAACGGAAGTATTTGAGGAAGTAAATCCATTCCGCATTCCGGGTGAATGTGGTATTTCTTTACGTTTTCATGACCTTCTATATTTTTAAGAAAAAGTTTTAAACCGGCAGTAGAACCGCCGAGAGGTGCTGATACCGCAATAAGATCCCCGGCTTTTGCGTCTGAACGTAAACGGAGATTTTCCTTTGTTGTTTCGCCTGTAAGAGTAATGCTGATGCTCATCAAGTCGCCGTGTGTTGTATCTCCGCCGATTATATCAAATTGATATTTTTCAGCTGCATCATATACACCTCTGTAAAATTCGTCCATAAACTCTACGCTTATATCAGATGTCAGAGCAATTGAAATAAGAGCGTACTTAACCGTTCCGCCGCATGAAGCAATGTCGGACACATTGGAAATCATGGCTTTCCAGCCGATATCATACGGAGAAAAATATCTGCGTGAAAAATGATCATTCTCGACAAGCATATCAACCGTCTGAAGCATAAGTTTTCCGTTCATCAGATCAACAACTGCGCAGTCATCCCCGATAGAAATTATCACATTCTTATCACGCGGATTTTTCGCAATCCGGTCAATCAGCGCAAATTCGCCGCCAAGCTCCTTAATCAGCACCGAATTCCTCCTTCATCGCGCAGAATTCTCCGCACATGGAGCATTCCTTTTCATTTGAATGCGTGCTTCCCTCTCTGTATTTTCTCGCCTTTACAGGATCAATTGCAAGTTCAAACATTTTTCCCCAGTCGAAATCACGGCGCGCTTTTGAGAACACCTCATCTTTAACGCGCGCAGACGGAATTCCTTTAGCTATATTTGCTGCGTGTGCGGCGATTTTTGAAGCTATCACTCCCTCAACTACATCATCAACCGACGGAAGACGAAGATGTTCTGCCGGTGTCAGGTAACACAAAAATGCGGCACCGTGCATTCCCGCAAGCGCTCCGCCGATCGCACCTGTTATGTGATCATAACCGGGAGCGGAATCGGTAACAAGAGGACCGAGAACAAAAAACGGAGCACCATGACAGACTCTGTCTGCTTCTTTTATCTGATTTTCTATTAAATGAAGAGGAACATGGCCGGGTCCTTCCACCATTACCTGAACGCCCTTTTCACGTGCTATTAATGTAAGCTCACCAAGGTTTGAAAGTTCGCTCATCTGAGCGGAATCTCCGGCATCGGCACCTCCGCCCGGGCGCAGCGCATCTCCAAGACTTAATGTCAGATCAAATTCTTTCGCGATTGCGCATATTTCATCGAAATGAGTAAAAAACGGATTTTCTTTCTTATGGTACTTCATCCATTTTGAGATAATTGATCCGCCGCGCGAAGTAATTCCCATGATTCTTGACGAAGCCTTCTCCGCAGCAGACATGGTTATTCCGCAATGTACGGTTGCAAAATCGATACCCCATTCAGCATCAGCATATACCGCGTCTATAAAATCCTTTTCCTTCATTTCTGAAAGATTTCCCTTGCATTTTGTAATTACAGAATACGCAGGAACACATCCCGTAGCTACTGTGCATTCTTCCATAAAGCGGCGGCGCATTTCCTTAACGTCTCCGCCGATACTCAAATCCATTACAGCTTCTGCTCCGGCAGAAATCGCCGCATGAAGCTTTTTCATTTCGTAATCAATATCGCAGTTCTTCGGGGACGTTCCTATATTTGCATTAATTTTAACAAGAAGATCCTTCCCTACTGCAACAGCATGTTTTGCTTTTCTATTTTTATTAAACGGAATAACGGCCTTTCCGGATGCGATCAGCTTCAAGAGAGCGGATGCTTCAATTCCTTCATGAGCAGCAGCCTCTTTCATTTGATCTGTAATGATTCCTTTTAGTGCGGATTCGATTTGTGTCATTATTCCTCCGGTTATTTCAGAGGGGTGTTAAGAAATGCGGATGAACAGATCCCTGCGTCAGCATTAACCGCTTCAGGTTCATCGGGTATCATCTCAGGTAAATCACCACCCCGTCTGCATTTCAAGCGAAATCCCGGCGCCGGATTTGTCAATAGAATAAAACCCCATCGGGCTTGCACAAATTAATAATTTGTTTTTATTATACTTTGTGATAAAATATCACAAAGTCGGAAATATCGGAGGAATATTATGAACTATTTTATTTGCGGAATATGCGGATACATCGCAATGGATTCTGCTCCTGAAAAATGTCCTGTATGCACAGCACCTAAGGAAAAATTCAGTCAAAATGATGCAATTTTTGAAGAATCAAAAGCAAAAGCCGCTGAAGGTGCGGCAAAACACGTTCCGTCAATTTGGGTAGATAAAGAAACCAAATTATATCCGGGAACTGAATTCGTTACAGTACACGCTAAAATAGGCGAAGTTCCGCATCCTATGGAAGAAAAACATTTTATTCAATTTGTTGATATCTACGCTGACAAGAAATGGATAAAAAGAGCCCATTTCACTCCTGCAGTAGTTCCGGCAATTACAGCACACCTCAAAATTCAGGCGTCAAAAATTACAGTAATAGAAAACTGCAATCTTCATGGTTACTGGATAAACGAAACCAGCTTATAAATTTACAATTTTGCCGGAAAGACTTTTTCCGGCAAATAAAAATGCAACCACCAGAACAATATTATGAATTTTTTCACAACGACGCATCGAATGCTCATTATGCGTTTAACAATTAAGAAAATATAAATTTGCATTAATATTAACTTAAAATTTCTATCAAAATTAAAATTAATTAAAAAAATTGAAAAAATGTGATTGATTAATCGGATAGCGCATGCTAATTATTATAAGTCAAAACTATTTTTAAATTTTAACGGAGGCTTTATGAGGAAAAGTGTCCTAAAACTTTTATCATATGGTTGGCCTGACAAGATCATAGCCAACTATCTGATGATTAGACCGACCATCGTCAAATACTACCGTAAAAAGCATAGAATCTCAAGAAACGAATATCAGGGTTTTTACTGATAAGTTTTCTTGATGTCACGGTTTTGCGCCAACAAGACCGTGACCAATCTATTTTCAACAACCGCCGGAGTCAAGAAAAACATTTCCCCACACCCCCTGAGCAATAGAAAAAACGAAAAATTCAAAAGAGAACGAACTCAGACTATGAGTTAAGCGATGGATGAATAAGGTAGGCACTCAAAAAACGATAATTAAAAATCTCTATTTATGTCTCATAAATTCCAGCCTTAAAAATGTCAAGCAATTATGAATTTTTACCGACAATTAAACATAAAATTATGCAAAGTGATACTATTTCTCCCGACACACTGAATGATGTTTATTCCTTCGAAAACATAATTTCTTTGGAACAGACTCTTTATGCTTCAGGGAATGCTAAAATCGATTTATCAAAAATCAAATTTATAAATCCATATTGCGCAGTCAATCTTCTTCTTCTCGGTAAAAATTATCTGAAAAAGACCGGCAGTAAAATCTCCTTAATAAATCTGACTCCCGACATCTCCTCATATCTTGAACGGATGGATTTCATCAAAAAAAATATTTTCAGCATCGAAAGCTCCGAAAGTAAAAAGCTTTCACGCAGCGGAATGAGCAAAAGCATAATTGAGATTACCGATATTCCCGGAAAAGAACGGGAAAGCGTTAAAGCCATAACAAACGTAGTTGCTCTTTTCCGAAAAAGAGCGGAATTCATCTTTAAGTCTTCTTTTTCAGAAAACAACACGGACAATTTCATCACCGTGATTTCCGAAATGTGCCAGAATATATTCGAACATTCACTGGATTCGGGCTACGTTGCCCTTCAGACATATAAAACAGCAAAAGGTCCGGTAGTTCACCTTGTTGTAGCAGATTCAGGAATCGGAATAGAAGGAAGCTTCGTACGCATGAACAAAAACTGCGGAAAAGGCTCAGATCTACTGGTAAAAGCCCTCACAACACCGATATCAAGCAAACGTGAATTCGGATACGGTCTGTGCAGAGTAAATAAAATAGTAGAACAGATGAACGGCAATCTTTATCTCCGTTCAAACTCAGATTCAGTTGCAGCTATGAATTCTCCGAAAAACGGACGAATGTTTTTTTCAAAAAGCAATCTCCCCTTTTTTCAGGGAACACAGATTTCATTTTTTATTATGGGAACAAATTCATAAATGAGGCATTCGTTATGACAATATTTGTCAAAGATCTTATCTCAAAAAAAAGCGGCAAAGCATCTTCCGATCTTTTAACGCGTCCGGTAGGAAAAAAATACTACCAGTCCGCTGAGAAAAAGATTTCTTCAGCTATGAAAGGAGAAGTGGTAATTCTCGATTTTTCTGACATAAAAGTCATAGATCCGTCATTTGCCGATGAATTTGTAATTAATATTGTAAAATTATCTCACTCAAAAGATTTTTATGTCAGACTGCGAAATCTCACCAAATCAGCTCAAAGCAACATTTCGGCCATAATAGATTCATATACTGATTTTGCAAAAAAAGATTATGCAGTCGCAGTTGAAGATCTTCTTGATAACGGAACACATTTTCTTGGAAATATAGGATTACAGGAGAAAGAAATAGCCGAATTCCTGCGCATAAACAAAACAGCTTCAACAAAAGCAATATCCGATAATTTTTCATTCACAGAATCAAAAACAGCTAACTGTCTCAAAACTCTTGAAAAGTTAAGAATTGTGCGGACTGATGAAACCGGAAAATATTTTTCTGTATTGTAATATTTTAATTAATTTTGATTGATTTGAGCGTTTTCAGCATTAGAATTGACAAAGCGGCAATCAATACCGGGGAAATGCAAAGATATGAAGGTTATAATAAAATCTAAAGAACTTGTTGAAAAAGATGATTCTCTTTTCGGTCTGCTTTCCCAGCACAAAAAAAACATATCATATCTGAGAATAATGATTAACGAAACTGATAAACTCATTTCTCTTCAGATAACAGATAACCCCAAAAACTGGCGGAATCTTCCACCAGAAAAATATACAGGATTCAGAATGCTGAAAAGAAATGAAATCGGGGTAACAAAATTCAGCATCAAATACATTTCTCCCGGAAACATAATCGCGCATTTCGGATCAACTATCGGGGTAAAATTCCCGAATGGAAAAGCGGAAATCGACAATCAGCTTGCCGGTAAAAGCTATTTTACACTGGACTGCTCATCAAAATATCTTGAATCAATTGTTCTCAATATGCGCAAAATGATAAACATGACTCCGCAGAAAAAGTATGAAATAATAGAAACATATCTTTCTGCGAATCCGACGGCGGTGCAATAATGGCAATTCCCGAAAGTAATGAAATTTCGAGATTCAATGCAGCAATGCAGTTTACAAACGGCGACGAAGATAAAGCACGCCGGATGATTTCCGGTGACTATACAGATCTTAAAGCAGTGAAATGCCGCTTTCAGATGGAAAATTCCGATATCTTTGGAGCATTTTTTATCGCTGTCAAACCAGAAGAAAATCTGACTCTTTCTGCCTACGCTATCACTTTTGAAGACCATTTGACCTATGATAAAATTTACCAGCGCGACTCATGGAAAACTTTTTACTTTAATATTTCTAAAATTGCGGAAAGCTCCGTTGTAACCGAAGATGCTGAACTGAGAAACCACATTCTGACAAGCTGCGAAGGCTTTGACATTTTTCCGGACATTCAGGCTTCCGACATTCCGGCTGTAAGCGATAAACTCGAAGAGATTATCAATAAATTTTTCAATTTGCAAAACGCACTTTGCGAAACTGAAATAGAAATGCTTTCGTCTCTTGCTCTTATGGAATCTAAAATTCCAATGCTCAAAAAAAATGAAACGAAAGCATCTACTCAGGAAGACGCAAGACCTGATATTGAAAAAGAAGCTGATTTCGTAATGAATGCCAAAATAATAGTATCTCCGGTAAAAGGGAAATACATCAACGATATCCGTCCAGGCGAGATAATAAAACTGATTCCGCTCAAGGATGATCCCCTTTCACGAAAAATTGCCCAGGCGCAGAAAGCAATAGGAGAAAACGGAGAAATAATGCCAATTCGCGGAAGGTTAAAGGCTAAATATCCGAACGAAAAAGGTTACATCATTTACTGTATTGTCGGCAAGAAAATACTCGCAAAAATTATTGAAGAAGAAAATGTTAAAATTGACGTCGACTCTACAACATCAGATAAACAAAACAGCGAAAAATCCTCTCTCTCACTCTACATCATTCTGCTTGTCGCACTTATATTTATCTCATTTTTCGTAATATATGCGCTCATATAAATTTTATCTTTCAAAGGCGGCAGTGTTATTTTTAATATTTTCGGTTCCGGTATTTGCTCAAATGCTCGGCTGGATAAAATACAATGACATGGATGGAAATATTTTTCTTCTGGATCAAAATGGAAAATTCTACCTTGAAGAAAAACCTGATTTTGATTATAAGGCCGTTTCAGCAGAGGGATTTCCATATTACATCAAACAGGCAAAAGATCTTATAGAAAATCACTATAAAAAAGAAGGGGTAACTCTTCTCAAATCAATAATCTATTTGTCAGATCTCGACAATTCATTATACGAACGCGGATCCGAGGCATCAAAAGAATTAAACAGAATAATCGCAAGAGAAGGCGACAGATGGAAGATGCTCGACCTGGATACATCTCTCTATTTCGCAAGAACAGGAGATATCAACCATATCTTTATTCAAAGCGGAATCGAATTTCATATTCCATATAAAACCGTAATCCTTAAGAAAAAAACACATGCCGCTCACTCATACACAAGAGATTCTTTCAGTTTCGGTGTAAATTTTACAAATCAGGACACCAAAACTTACAGCTCTGTCTTTTCAGTTGTCAGCGAAAAGGTTCCATATAATTTTGATTCCGCCGAAACATACAGGAATTTTGCTGAAAAAAAGACCATTCCCGATAATTATAAAAGAGAAATAATTTCAAAATCCAGAAACCGTATAATGAATTATTTTTTCAGAGAAGGAGACAGCACCTTTGCCGGTTATGAAATCTTTGAAATAAATGGTAATTCCGGATTTTTTATTCAGGCATACTTCAGCACTAAAGGGGACAATAAGGAAAAAGTAAAACAATTACTGGACAATATTGAGGTCAAAGGAAGAAGCTTTTGACCTCTTCCTTTAATCAATTAGTTATTTCTTTTTGAGCTTTCCGTTTTCCATTACAACATCACCGTCAAAATCTACTTTGAAAGTTGTACCATTTTCCATTTTAATCACAGTACCTTTCTTTACTCCGGAATTTCCGGTAGAAGAGTGACGGGATACTCTTAGTTCGCTGGTTGAATTTCCATTAACTATTTTAAATTTATAATCAACATTATCCTTGTTGATTATTTCTCCAGCATAAACGGATGATGCCAGAATAACGGCTGCGGCCGCAAAAAATACTTTTTTCATACAATTCTCCTTTTTGAATATATGCACTAATACTGAAGCCATATAAATCCTCAATCAAAACGAGTCAAGTATTATACATATTTACTTATATTCTTTACATCAATATGAATTATATTAATTTATTTGTTGACATTATTTTATTTAATCATATTTGTTTTAATTTTATAAAAAGGGATGATAAAGTCTGTGGACAAAGAAAATTCAACAAGTATTTTTAACAAAAACTTAGAGCTATTCGTAGGCAAAAACTACGATTATTATAGATTTATTTGGAACAGACTGGAGAAAAGAAAAGGGACATTTTCGCTCAACATTCCCGCATTCTTTTTTTTAACAATCTGGCTTGCATACCGAAAAATGTACCGAACTCTAGGGATATATCTTGCAGTTAATTTTGGATTTATGTTTTTAACGCTTATTTTAGCCGGAACCCCATTCTGCATAGTATCATTAACAGTGGGTTTTTTACTAACGGCATATATGAGCTTTATTTTTGTATTTCGAGCCAATCATATGTACCGCACATTCGCTATTGAGAAAACAACTCAAATCATGAACGAATATAAAAAAAAAGATATTGAACGTGTTCTCACGGAAGAAGGGGGCACAAGCATGAATTCCGCAATCTTCATGGGTTTCATAGTAGTTACATCAATTATTGCGAATCTGCTCATCATGCTTTAGACTGTTATTTTTATAAAACTAAGCAGGGATACATATCAATAAAAATCAAACTTCCTTGTTCATATTAACTGGCTTCTCATTCAATTTCACGCCAAGAAGCAAGAATTCTAAACAATTATCACTTATATTCCGATAATTTAATGATCTTTTTTTTTGGAGTTATTAATGAAAACTTTTATTTTTTGCACTCTTCTGCTTTTATCTGCAAATTTTATTTTTCCCCAGGATTCATCCAAAAGAGCTATTACAGTTGAAGAAGCTGCAGGCGGAAGAAATAATTCTTACGATACTTCCGATCCGCAATTTAAAAATACAGGCAGTTTATTTATGATAAACTGGGGCATGATTTACAGAGTCGACCGGCTCCCGGCGTATTCAATAGGCGCGGCAATACACTTTCCTCTGTCCGAAAGACTCGCTATTGAAAGCGGCATATCCCTC
>JAKJGA010000270.1 GCA_022704645.1 Spirochaetota bacterium | reverse complement strand
GCGCCTATTGTGAAATTTACACAGCATTCATCGCAGCCTGCGCGGCAGACAATTGAATCTCCGTGGATATTTTTTATATACCCGCACAGGGCTTCTATCTGCGAAATAAGTGTCCGGTAAAGATGTGAAATATCCATGTCATGCATTTAAAATATACCCGTTAATTTACAAGAAATTAAAAAAATGACGTAAAACTGTTTGACTTAAAATCTCTCAAAACAGTTCATAATTCAGTAAAATCAAATTTCGGAGCAATCTTATGGATTCTAGTATGATTCTCGACATTTTCCAGGGTGTAAAAACAATGGGATTGTCTTTTTCTCACGATCCGCAGATGGCAATTGCCAGAATCGGGTTGATACTTCTCGGTATGCTTCTGATATACCTCGGTAAAAAAGGTATACTTGAGCCTCTTTTGATGATTCCAATGGGTCTTGGTATGGCCACTGTTAATGCGGCAGTTATGATGTTCGATCCGCTCGGACTTCACGGCGGAATGGGAACTCTGTTTCTTGAGCCTCAGGCCGGAAGCGCTCTATCAAGTACTTTTCAGGCTGCGGGTGATGCTACAGCTCTTGCGGCAAACGCGGCTGCCAGTTCGGATATAATGTATATTATGGGTATCGACTGGCTTCAGCCGATTTACACTTTTACATTCGGTAATGGTCTTATCGCGTGTCTGGTTTTCATGGGTATAGGCTCTTTACTTGATGTAGGATTTATCCTCAGAAGACCTTTCTTGAGCATGCTTATAGCTCTTTTTGCTGAGCTCGGTACTATTATGACTCTTCCGATTGCCCAGGCATTCGGATTTACTGCAAAAGAAGCCGCTGCGATATCAATTGTAGGCGGTGCAGACGGACCGATGGTTCTTTTTACATCACTTCGTCTTGCTCCTCATCTTTTTGTTCCGATTGCGGTTGTCGCATATCTCTATCTCGGACTTGCCTACGGCGGATATCCTTATCTAGTGAAGCTTCTTATTCCTAAAAAGCTTATGCAGGTTCCTGTCGGTCAGCTCAAAAAGGAAAGAGAAATATCATCCGGCGAAAAACTTCTTTTTGCTGTTGTTATATGTATTCTTCTTTCGTTCCTTCTTCCGGTTGCGGCGCCTCTTATCTTCTCGCTTTTCTTCGGTGTAGTAATAAGAGAATCCGGAATCAAAGTTTTCCATGATCTTTTAAGCGGTCCGGTTCTTTATATTTCGACAATGTTCCTTGGAATGATTCTCGGAATTCTTTGCGAAGCAAATACGATTA
This sequence comes from Spirochaetota bacterium, assembly GCA_022704645.1. Classification (GTDB taxonomy): domain Bacteria; phylum Spirochaetota; class UBA4802; order UBA4802; family JAFGJZ01; genus JAKJGA01. The sequence continues at coordinate 1,018 of JAKJGA010000270.1, read as the reverse complement.
TGGATCCTAAGGTTCTTCCTCTTCTTCTTCTTGGTATGCTTTCACTTCTTATTTCCGGTGTGGGCGGAATCATCGGCGGTTATGTTGCTTATTTCATTTCAGGTAAAAAATACAATCCTGTAATCGGTATTGCCGGAGTCAGCTGTGTTCCGACAACCGCTAAAGTTGCCCAGAAGATTGTTTCTAAGGCAAAACCCGGTCTCATCGTTATGCCTGAAGCTCTCGGTGCGAACGTCAGCGGTGTAATAACAACTGCCATTATTGCAGGTATATTCTGCAGTATGCTGAGCAAGTGAGGTAAATATGAAAGGTTTAGACATATCATTGATGACATATGTTATCACTATAATCATAGCGATGGGTGTTGCTGTTCTTCTCAAAGGACTTGATAATCTTCTTGTTCTGTTTTCAAAATGGTTTCCTCATGAAGAGCATCATTCGGATGATGATGCTCCAGTTCAGGCTGATGAATCTCTTGCAGAGCAGGCAATAGCAATTGCCGCCGCTCACGCGAAGGAGAAATAATGGCCGAAAAGATCAAATTTGAAAACGGAAAAGTTACTGTTCCTGATAATCCTGTTCTTCTTTTTATCGAAGGTGATGGAATTGGTCCTGACATCTGGCGAGCGTCGAAGCTTGTCTTTGACGCCGCTGTTGAAAAAGCTTACGGCGGAAAACGCAAAGTCGAATGGATGGAAGTTCTTGCCGGTGAAAAAGCTTTCAACACAAAAGGTGAATGGCTTCCTGCCGAGACTCTTGAAAAGATAAAGGAGTACAAGGTTGCTATAAAAGGACCTCTTACTACTCCGGTCGGCGGCGGAATCAGAAGTATTAATGTCGCTCTTCGCCAGGAACTTTCGCTTTTTGCGTGTGTTCGGCCGGTAAGGTATTTTAAAGGAGTTCCTTCTCCCGTAAAAGAACCCGAAAAAGTAGACATGATTATATACCGCGAAAATCTTGAAGATCTTTATGCCGGTATCGAATTCAAGCAGGGAACTCCTGAAGCTGCAAAGCTTAT
>JAKJGA010000051.1 GCA_022704645.1 Spirochaetota bacterium | reverse complement strand
GAAAAATTATCACAAGCTTTTCGGGCAATAAATGCGCGTCCGGAACCGGTGAATTTTTCAAGCAGCAGTTAGGCCGAATGGACATGAAACTTGCGGATATTTCCGGAGTTCATGATTCATGTAAAGTACACAAGCTTTCAGCTCGCTGTTCAGTTTTCATGAAAAGCGATTGTACACATAAACTCAATAAAGGCGAAGCGAGCAAAGGCGATATCGTTCTTTCGCTAAGCGATGTTATGGCAGTTAAAGTAGTTGAGTTTCTTAAGAAAGCAAAAATCGCCGACGGAAAGGTAATTCTTTCAGGCGGACTCACTAAGAATGCACATATCGTAAAATTCGTAAGAGAAAAACTTCCTCTGATTGAATTTATAGTTCCTGAAGAATCTTCTTATCTTGAAGCATTCGGTGCGGCTCTTCTTGCTTCCACTCTCGGAACTCAGCTTCCTGAAGGAAATGATCTTTTCAAGAAGCATGAATTGTCTTTTGGAAGATACAGCAGTCTTAAAACAGCTGAAAAGCGCGTTCATTATATTCCTTCAAAAAGAGGAAAGGCAAAAGAAGGACGCGAATATATTCTCGGTGTTGACGGCGGATCGACTACAACCAAGGTCGCACTAATTGATATTGAGACTGATGAAATTGTAGCTGATCATTATGGAAGAACTCACGGAGATCCAGTTGCAGCTCTTAAGAAATGTCTCGAAGAAGTCAAGAAGCAGCTTGCGGAACAGAATGTTGATTACCGCAAAATAAAAATCTCCCTTATTTCAACAACAGGTTCATCGAGAGAAATTCTCGGTGTATTTCTTGAAACAGGCGGAGTTTATAATGAGATTATTGCTCATGCAACAGGAACAACTTATTTTAAACCTGAAATCGATACGATTTTTGAAATCGGCGGTCAGGACGCGAAATACGTTTACCTCAAAAACAAAGTTCCTATCGACTATGCGATGAATGAAGCATGTTCGGCCGGAACAGGATCCTTTCTTGAAGAATCAGCTTCCGGAGATCTTAACATTACCGATGTAAAAGATATCGGTGAAATAGCTGTTGCTGCAGAGCGCCCTCTTAAATTCGGTGAACATTGCTCGGCATTTATAAATTCCGATATCAGAAAAGCGATTCAGTTCGGCGCTACAAGAGAAGATATCACTGCCGGTATCGTAACTTCAATCGTTTCCAACTATCTTAACCGAGTTCTCGGTAACCGTTCTGTCGGAAGTAATATCGTTTTGCAGGGAGGAGTTGCGAAGAATAAAGCTGTTCCTCTTGCTTTCGCGATGATACTTGATAAGGACATCACAGTTCCGCCAGATCCTGAGCTTCTCGGCTGTTTCGGCGTTGCGCTTCTAGCAAAGCTCAAAAACAAAGACGGATTCCTTGACAAATCAGATTTCAGCATCGACAGCATTATGAATACATCTATCGTTTACGAAAGAGAATTTAAATGCCAGGCTTGCGATAATTACTGTCCGATCAAGGTTCTTAACGTAAACGGACACAAGTATATGTTCGGCGGACGCTGTAACAAATACGCGAACAGCAGAAAGAAGAAAGTTTTCGACGAGACTAAAATATTCAACTATGTTGAAAAACGCGAAGAAATCATTTTCAAAGATTTTGCCCCGGCAGAAGAGATGACGAAAAGACGCGGAATAAAAGTCGGCCTTCCTATGGCATTCTCGACATATTCGCTCTATCCGCTTTATTCTCATTTCTTTCATAAGCTTGGAATTGAAACTGTTCTTTCAAAAGAAATCGATCAGGAAGGCGTTTCAAAAGCAGAGAGTGCATACTGCTTCCCTGCGGAAATAGCACATGGTGCGATTCAGTCTCTTTTGAACACTGATGTGGATTATGTTTTCGTGCCTCACTTCAGAGATCTTGAAAGTTATGAAAAGGATGTTCATGCGACATTCTGTCCGATAACGCAGGCTCTTCCTTACTATATCAAAAAAGCATTTCCTGATGTAAAAGAATCAAGATTCCTTACTCCGATTGTATCTTTCAAATTCGGAAATGAAAAAGCTCTCGAAGGATTCATTGATGCCGGAAAACATCTTGGAATCGGAGAGCGTGAGATCAAGGAAGCGTTTGATTACGCTTTTTCAAAACAGCAGGAGTTTCTCGCTAAATATGCGCAGATCGGAGCAGAAGCTATGAAGAAGGCTGAAGAGTCCGATCATCCTATAATAGCTCTTCTAGGACGTCCTTATAATGCGTTCTCAAAAGACGCGAATATGGGAATTCCGCAGAAGTTTACTACACGCGGATATTCTGTTATTCCTTTTGACATGATTCCTCTTAAGGATGCTGAAATATTTCCTAACATGTACTGGTATTACGGTCAGCAGGATATGAAAGCTGCGGTGTCTGTAAAAAATAATCCGAATATTTTCGTAACATTTATTACAAACTTTTCATGCGCACCGGATTCTTTCATGCTTCATTATCTCAAATGGATAATGGGAATGAAACCGTTCCTTGTTCTTGAGCTCGATTCACATTCGGCTGATGCCGGAATTGATACCCGTGTCGAGGCTTTCCTTGATATCATCGAAGGATATAAGGCTAAGTTTAAGAACGAAGAAGTTGAAAGATTCGACAATGGTCTCCGTTTCATAAATAACGGAAAGGATAAGCTTCATCTTATCGACACAAAAAAAGGCAATAAGCGTATAGAAATTTTCAACAATAAAGATGTGGTTCTTCTTCTTTCGAACATGGGTCAGCTTTCGGTTGAACTTGTTGCCGCAGCTCTAAGAGGTGCCGGAGTAAATTCCGATGCGATGCCTGTTCCGGATACTTTTACCCTTCAGATGGCAAAAAACTACATGTCGGGCAAAGAGTGTCTTCCTTCCCAGCTTGTGCTTGGTGAAGCTCTTCAGTACATGTACTCGGAAAAATTCGACAAGAATAAGACTTATCTTCTTTTTGTTCCGACAACTCTCGGGCCTTGTCGAACTGGTCAGTACTTTGTTTTTTATGAAAATCTTTTCAAGGATCTTCGTGTTGAAAACATGATTACCGTTACGATGGATTCAGGTAATTCTTATAATGAATTCGGAACAGAATTTACCAAGAATGTCTGGAAGAATATGATCATCGCGGATTATATGAAAGACATCGAGGCGACTCTGCGTACATGCGCGGTTGATCCTGTTAAAGCGATCGAGATCTACGACAAGGAATGGAGACAGCTCATTGATGTAGCTGAAAAAACTCCTGGTAAGATTTATTCGGTACTGAAAGGAATTGTCGATGAACTCGCAAAAATTCCTTTGAAAAAGAAAATGAAGGATACTCCGAAGGTTCTTGTTGTAGGTGAAATATATGTAAGAAGAGATGATTTCGCCGTTGATGAACTCGTTCAGCATTTCTGCCGCAATGGAATCATTCCGAAGATTTCTTCTGTTTCTGAGTGGATTTACTATTGCGACCATACTCGCAAACACGATATAAAGAAACGTCTGCGCCTTGTTCCGCTTTACAGACGTCTTTTCTCAGGACCAATGAAAGAGCTTATTATGTGGAAACTTGAGCATTTTTACAAGACTCATGTTGACCATAAAATTCTTTCTATACTTAACAAGTGTGAACTTGTGCCTTCTTCTCCGCATAATATGGATAAGATTATGGCAAATGCTGAAAAATACTTCGTTCACAGCGATCTTTATTCAGAAATTTCAATTTCATCGGGTGCGGCTGCTACAGCTCTTCTTGATGATTATTCGGGTGTAGTTAATATTTCTCCGTTTGCATGTCTTATCGGCCGTGTAATCGAAGGAATAATCGCACCTTGGGCAAGAGAGAAAAAGCTTCCTGTAATGAGCGTCGAAATCGACGGAGACATTCTTCCTCCGAATATCGTAAGCAAGCTTGAAATATTCATGCTTAACGTTATCAGATTTAGAAATAATCCGAAGATTGAAGATTTCATTCAGAAAGAAACAACTGCTACGATTAAACGAAACGTGAAAGCAAGTTAAAATAAAAAACCCCGCCGAAAGCGGGGTTTTTTATTTCTTTGATTCAAGTCGGTCTTCCCATTTGTGCGACCAATCATGAAAAGGCTGAAGTATTTCAAAAAGCTCGATCCCGTCTTCAGTTAGAGCATAGCCTTTGGGAGTCTGTTCGATGAGCATGGCTTCTGTAAGATCCTTTATACGGGCATTCAGCACGGATGGAGACATGGAATTACATTTTGACTGAATTGCACGGAATGTCAATGGTCCGTCGCTTAACTGCCATATAATACCCATCGCCCATCGTCTTCCAAGCAGATCAAATAGAGCCATAATCGGAGCACCTGATTTTGATCCTCTGACAGGGCTACCCGGTTTTGGAATGGGCATAATAACCTCGTATAAAAACGCCTGCCGTATTAATTACGGCAGGGTTTATTGAAGTTTAAAGATTTAATAATTTAGTATCAAATCATTTTTTATCAAAAATCTTTATTTTGCCCCAGCCAGACGTTCTTTGACCGTCATTCCGGCAACTCCGATATTTTCATAAGAAAATTCCTCAATAAAAACCATAAAGTTTTCAGGTTTTAACCCGGTAATTTTTACAGCCTCATTTGTGAGGTTGACTATAAGTTCTTTTTTCTTTTCTTCGCTGATATGTCCCATTTTGATGTTAATTAATGGCATGATATTTCTCCTTAATTTGATTTGCGCGCTACGGATATAGTAGCGCGCTACCGTTTCCGTAGCAAGCTTTTTTTGTAATTTATGCCAATTAATTCAGCCGCATTTTTCTTTACAATATGAGACCTTTTTTAAAAGTAAGATAAAATTGCAAATGGAGATTATTATGAAAAGAAGTCAGAAACTAGCTGTATATGTAATAACAGCATTTTTCTTTTTGCTGTATATACTTACTGATACAATTGAATTATTTCAGTCGGGACTTTCTTCATCTCAGATGATCTTGACATATATTGCAATGGCTGGAATTTCATTGTCGCTAATCGGACTTTATGCCGCTGAAACCAAATCAGGATTCGTAAGTTTGACCGGGATTCTTCTGATTTCTGTTTCTTTTGTTTATTTTTCAGGAACTGCTACTTATGCTTTTGCAGAAAAAAGCCCCGATTATGCGCCTTTGGTCAGAAAGCTCGGTTTTATATATCTTCTTCATGGTGTAATGCTGATTATCGGAACTTTTCTTTTTGCCGTCACTTTACTTAAAGAAAAATCATTTTATTTAATTGTATCAATAATGCTCATTGCTTCTTCTTTGTTGAGTTTTTCGGCCGGACTGTTCGGTCTTACCGAACAGTTATACGTAGTTTCCAACTTTGTCAGAAATTCCGGCTTTGTCATATTCTGTTTGCTGAGAACAGAAAATACAATCAAAGCCGGATTTCTTTCTATTTGACAATCTTAAAGAAGCTGACTTCGGATTTTAGAGTTTCCGCCATCGAAGAGATTTCTTCAGTGCTTGCGGAAATTTCTTCAGAACTCAGTGAATTGCTCTGGGTCATTTCGCTGATAACCGAAACTGATTTAACTATTTCATCAATAGCAACTTTACCTTCACGGATTGCCGAAGTGATGAAATTTGTTTTTGTTAGAACTTCCTTGAGACCCTGATTCAATTCTTCATTTGCAGAATTCTGTTTTTCTGTCAGACTTGATAGTTCCTGCATCATGTTGGTGATAGATTCTATGCCGAGCAGGATTGTTTTTTCTTTAGCGATTGCACTTCGTACTTTTTGAAGTGCGCTATCAGAATTTTTATTATTCTGCATAATTAGACTGTCAATCTGCTTTATGCTTGAAGTGGTTGCGTCAGCAAGATGGCTGATTTCATCGGCAACCACCGCGAATCCGCGCCCGGCTTCACCGGCGCGTGCAGCTTCAATCGCAGCATTCAGCGAAAGAAGATTTATCTGTTCAGAAATATCATTGATAATGTTAACAATGCCGAGCATGTCTTTTGATTCGTCGGCGCTTCTTGTGATGATATCTGTCATTTCATTCATTTCTTTTGAATTTGAAATGACGTCTTCGTTGATTGTGCGGACTTTGTCATTTGTCATATTTATGTTTTGGACTACCGAGTGAATTATAAGCTTAAGATCATCAGCCATTTGATTGATTCGGTTTATTTCAATTTGCTGAGTTTCAACAGAAGTCATAATGCTCTCCTCGCTTGCGGCGAGTTCTTCCAGGGTTGCGTTAACCTGTTCAACCGATGATGATTCGCTTTGAATGTTGTCCGAGAAAGAAATTACATTCTGGGAAATTTCTACTGAAGACGCAGCAAGCGTCTGTGATACGTCTACAATCTTGGAAATAATAGCCGAAAAGTGTGATATAATGGTATTGTAATTGTGATCAAGTTTATCAAGTTCAAAATTGCTGTTAATATTGCTCGAATTAGTTTTTTCGGGATGAATCGTTCCATTCGCAAGCATGTCAAACTTGCTGTTGAGTTTTACGATTGGTTTTGAAAGTTTACCGGATATCAATGTAGCCATAATTAGAATAAAAATGATAAATGCTGCAGCAATGCAAACGCTGATGATTACATTATAATAAACATTTCGGTACACGTAAGATTGAGGAATTGATAGTATTACAGAATAACCGGCTGAAGGAATAGGACAGTAGAAGAAAATACTTTTTTGTTTAGTTTCAGGGTTTTCTGTAAGAGCGAAGCCTTTTAGTCCGGAAAGTGCTTTTCTGGTAATATTTGATAATTCTTCATTTTTGAAATCGTATATAGTAGGTTCAATTACTTTCTTTCCGCCTTTTCCGTCATCTTCGAGATGCATGACGAATTTTTTATCTTTATGATATAGAAATTTGCCGGAGCTTGTAATAAAGTAAAAGTCGGTTTCTTCTCCAAGATTTTTTTTCAGTTCCAATAGTATTTCATCTTTTAATGCCGCAAACTCGGAATATTGAATCGATCCTCCGATCATTCCTTTTCTGTCAATGCCGGTAAAAATCGTATGAGCTATCATTATCTGCATTTCGCCGGTAGATTTTGATATCATGAGATCTGATATAAAATCAGGCTTGTTTACATAGGCATTTTCTCCAAGAGTTGCTTTCCAGTAATCTCTTTCTTTGAGATTTCTTTTTTTCGCTTTAGGATCCTTGTTATTTTCTGTTTCGAGATTGCCCTGAGAAGGATTTCCTCCGGAAGCGGTATTGAAATAAGATCCGTCAGGAAGACAGACAATGAATTTATCAAATGATTTCAGCCTTTTTACTTCAGCCTGCAGATAAGAATCCATTTCTTTCCAATTCATGCTTTTTACACGGCTTTCGTTTGCATAATGAGAAATATGAGCCATCTTTGATTTAAAGTAAAAATCAATTTTGGCCGCGGCATAATCGCTTGACTGCTGCAGAATATCCATTTCCTTCTGTTTGAACTGGTCGGCATTGAAGAAAGTGATTCCGGAAATGGATATGATAAAAGGGATAAGTCCGACACCAAGAAGAGAGAGAATTATAAGTTTTCTGATGTTTAGGTTTAAGAATTTCATGATATGCTCCGAAACGAGTCTAATTCAAATTATTGTAAAAATCAATATATATTTTACCATATTAAATCTGTATAGAATTTATTTGTCCAAAAATATAATTTAATGTAATTATTTTTTTGAAATAGAAAAAAATCCGATAATGTAGGAGGGGTTCGGTTATATGAAGAAAATTCTCATTCTATGTGCGGTTTTGTCTTTTCAGTTAATTTTGCCGGATAAATCCGATAAAAGGCTTGTTTACTGGCAATTGCGCGAAAATTCTCTGAGGCAGGAGATAAACGGTCTTAAGGATTCGGAAATCTATCCTTTTGTCGGGGATATTCTTTCAAGCAATCTTCTTTATGCTGAAAATCTGATAAAAACAATCTCATCCGGTTCATCGTCTGAAATTGATACTGAAGATTACATTGAATCGTATTGCAGACGGAGTTTTGACTCGGCTTATCTCAGAAAAATAGCAGCGGGTTTTTCTTCGGATTTATGGAATGATAAAATTAAGTCATATATCATTAATAATATAAATTCTTTATCAGATGCAAATTTCGGTTATCATAGTGATTTTTATTCCGCAAAACTTATAGATAAGCTGATTGATGCAAAGTTCAAAAAGCAGCTTGTTTCAGAGTTTTTTATGATAAGCATGATTGCCAATTATGAATCGCTGTATCTGCAGTTTAAAAATTCCGCACTTGCGGATATGAAACATTCTGCAGATGAGACTAACGCCGGAAAATTTTCTGCAATTATTATCAGGGCAGAAACTGACCGCAAAACCAGAGAATTTGATATCGAAGCCCGTCTGGAAATTTCAAAAGATAATTTTGATTCGGCAATTCTTGCTGAAGAAGTAAGTTATCTTGCCAAAAAACGTCTTGGTGTAATCAAGGATTCATCAATATTTTTGAAATATATTAATGATGCGGAATCTATTGAGCGAGGAGACTATTATCTGGATAAAACCGCCGAGCTTGAGAAGGCAGTTTTTGCAGTGCTCCCCGATAAGCTTTATTCATCACAAATCAAAAAACAATCATCTGTTAAAACTGAAGGAGGAATTACTTTCAGTGAGGATGCTGATTATACTAAATTTGTATCAGAAGTTGACCGAATCAGAAAAGATAGTCCTTCTCCTGATAAATTCTTGAAGTCAGTTGAAGGTTTGTCCGATAAATATTTTTCTTCAGAAACATCATCAAATAAAAAAAAGGCCGCAGAAGAATATGTAAAGCTATCCTTTCTTTTTGTATCTTGGAAGGAAAAAGCAAAGAATGATATTGTTAGAGATGCCGAACGGTATTTGATGAGAGAAGAACCGGTCAAGAAGTACATTTCTTTTGTTTATGATAGGGAAAAATCAGCAGCCTTGCTTGATTCGACTTCTGAAGGTTCAAAAATATATGCGGCGAACAAGGTTAAATTGCGTAAAGCGCAGGATGCTTTTCGTTCATTTTTTTCCGTGGATAAAACAGACAGGGAATTCATGACTCCTGCTGATTATGATAAAATAGCAGTCATTGCGGCGGACTTTTCTCTGTTTATGAAAAAAATACAGAATGTTGCTGTTCAAAAAAATTCCGCAAAAAAATCAGGAAATAATGAGTTTCCATACGCAGAAACCGAAATTTCTGCAATATCATCCATGATTGAAACGGAAATGAAAAGATATAGAGAATTAACATATTCTGCAGATGTGATAAATGAATATTCTTCAGTCTTTGCAAAGTATGAAGAAGCGGCTAAATCCGGTATCTTATCCGATGAACTGAATGAATTTTATGAAAAGAAAAGCATTCTTCCATATGTGAAAAATTATGATCATAAGAAAATAAATTCCGAAACCAGGGCAAAAGATTATATCGCAAAAATGCTTAATGATGATAATGTAAGAATTAAACAGCTTTCGGATTTCTATGCAAGAATGGGCAAAAGCTCGCGAAAAAATTATGATGCTGAATTGAAAGCATTGTTTAACCAGAATCATGTTAAAAAAATAGGAGTTTTCCCGATTTCTGCAAAAAGCATCATAGAGACTGATAAGAAGGTAAGTGCTTATATTGTAAAAATAATTGAGCGAAAAAGATGGGAGAGGGGAGGATCGGAAAATTCTCCTGATTCGGAAATTGATCTTCCTGAATTCGGAATATCGGTAATGATTCCATCTGGATGGGAAAGAAGAGAGGGTGACGAAATTTCAATTCCGTTTGTGAATGATTCTGACGGATCGGAGTTTATGGTCAGTTGTTTTAAGAATGAAGAGAAAACTTCATTGTCCGTATTTGATGCATGGACGGATAAAAGAAGACTGCGTCTGGTAAAAAGCGGCGGCGGAAAGTATCAAGGGAAAGAATTTATCAGCCGGATTTATGAAAACCGGAACAGGAAAGTTGTTCTTGCATACTGTGCGGATTTTAACGGGAAAACTATAATTGTTTCAGGCGAAGTTAAAAAAGAAAAGTATCAGTACTTTGCACCAAGAATTGATTCACTTTTCAAGTCAGTGAAGGAAAAGTGAATCAATCTGTTAAGGTTTGATTAAGGTGCTAGGCTTATTCCGAAGCTGAATTTATGATCTTTGAATCTTTCAGTTACTGATACACTGTCTGTTATATCATATGATTCGCTTCTTAATATACCGTTCATGGTGCGGGGTCTATATCTGTAATCGGCAAAGAAGCTGATAGATTCGGAAACACCGAGTCTGAGACCGCCCATGAATTCGAGGTTGAACCCGAAACCTTTGGATGTTTTCTTTTCGCCGTTATCATAGTAATCAACTGAGTCTATGCCGACACCGAGAGGCATTCCGACATAAATGCTGGTGTAGTCTGAAAGTGAAGGGAAATAGACCCAAAGAGGAACTCGGATCATCAGAATATAATTTAAAAAATATTGGTTAGCTTTTAGCGAACTGTCTTTAAATTTTTGAGAATCAATTGTGAATTCCCATCCGCTTGTAAAGAAACCTTTACTTGATGAAAGATATCTGATTCCTCCTCCGAATCCCATATCCATTTTTGTGGTCTTTTTGACGTCATCATCTCCGAAAAGCTCTTCATATTTAGCTACGTGTTTGTAAAATGTTACTGAACCGTAAAGGTCAAGAAACGAAGGATACTCGCTTGGTTTACGCGGAGCTTTTCTTTTGTATTTGCTTGAAACATCTGAAGCATCAACTTCTCCGCTTGCAGCGGAAATAACTCTGAAAGATGTAACGTCGACGATTTTGACATTTATTTTCAATCCGATATTGTCTGTTTCTCCGGCGAATTTATTGAAACGGGTAGTACTTCCGATGA
>JAKJGA010000050.1 GCA_022704645.1 Spirochaetota bacterium | reverse complement strand
TCAGAACGACGGCGATGATGACATCTGATATGCCGCTACCGAATCTGAGAAATCCGGTATAACTGTCATCAGATTTGCCCATTGTTCGGGTTATCCATTTTTCATGCCTTTGATGCCGCGTTATTACTGACCATTCTTCGTATGCAAGATTTTTTTCTGAAAGGTTGTCCGGCGATGGAATTGTAAACGCCATTGATATCATCCATTCGAGAATAATAATCATTGCTGTAATCATGAGAGGAATTGTTATTTCTTCATGAAGACCCTTGAACAGCATGTAGTCGAATAAACCGTGAAGAAATACAGGGATTAGTGATCCCGCTATTAGCAGTTTGAGTCTGTTCTGGCGCTTTGCGAAAATGCGCCGGAATGAAAGAAAATATCCGATCATACCGCATGTGATGATATGCATTGGTACGGAAAAAAACATGCGCTGGAAAAGTATATCGGCACTGTATGCGATCGAATATTGAATGTTCTCGACGAAACCGAATGCTGCACCGAATATAATTCCGATGCAGATGCCCTGCTTAACCGACAGATTCCGACAGCCTCGGACGAGTATATATATGGAAATAAGTGCTGTAACTTTCTCAACGGATGCGGCAAGCACGAAACTGCGGATGAATAGAGGCGCCGAAACGGTTATTTCGTGAGTGAAGCTGTTAAAAAGAAGTATTATTAATGATACGAATACACCGTGAAGAAATGATTCTGCGTATACCGGAAAATGTTTTTTTTCGCCGATTCTTTTGCAGTAAAGATATAGGAATACCGCCGGAGGAATTGCTGAGAGAATGATTTTTAGTGTATTATCTATATTCATATTATATGAATAAATATTCCGTAACGTGATGAAAACTCAACACATTTTTGGATGAGTGATTATTATTGTTTATTATAGATAAAACAAAAGCACCTTTTCGGGGTGCTTTTGTGCAGAGCTGCTGAAATCATCTTCTAGTTGCGCTTCAGTCTGTAATGCCTTACGAGACCGATCATTCCTGCAAATATTATAATCAGGAGGATTAGAATTGATGTACTCATTAGTTTGTTCTCCATAATATAACCTGCAATTGATGATGTGGATACGGCTTGTTCGAATATCCGGTCCGAAACATAACTTCTATACCAGTCGGTATTTGATTTTCCGCCTGACTTATACCATTTTACAAAATCCGGATAAGCTCTGAAAATTCCGCCCACTTTCTCTGCCGGCCATACCCAGTCAGAAGGAAGGAGAAGTGCATAAGTGAGTCCGTTTTTCGCAAAACGGGTTTTCTTATACGGTGTTTTTACAAAACTGAGATGTATCTCGTTTGCTGAACGGATCTTTCCTTTTTTTGCATGGTGTGCTCCGTTTGCAATCAGATACGGATCATATGGAATTGCGCCGATTGCTTTTCTGTCAACAGGCTTGTCGAAGTTGATTACCATTTCGTTGACTTTTCCTGGAAGATATTTGTCGTTTGAACGCGTATTCCAACCGTTGGCTATATCGGCTTTAAGATTTTCTATCAGTGTATAGCTTTTTCCGGCAATATTAACTGCGAATATAGCGCTCTTGTTTGTTCCTGCGGCAAGAACCTGAGAGCGGATTACGATTTTCGGTACTGTATTTTCGGATGAAATGAATTCATTTATGTCATACTTGATGACCGCATCGTTGAAATCCGCATCGCCGATGCCGGGATAACGGTCTTCGAAAGCGAGTATGTATGAATGTTTCTGAACTTTTGCAATTGATTTATCGGCTGGAAACTCGTCATTGTCATCAGCGATTCCGTCTCCGTCTTTATCCGCGATTATAGATCCGCTGTCTTTTCCTTTTCCTGTTTCTGAAGTAATTGGATTAAGTTCAATTGTGCGTACAAGTTCGGAAATTGATGCTATATCATTGCTTTCAATATAATATCCTCTGACGGGAGTATAGTTGTCTTTTTTAAGAACGATCTCTATCCGGGAGCCAGTATACTGTCCGGCAATAATGAATTCTGAAATTCCCTTGCTGTCAGAGAATGCATTCGCTAGAATTTTTTCATTTTCCGGATCGTATACAGAAATTTCCACGCCTTTAATCGCTTTTCCTGTTGCCTTATCCTTAAATTCAATGTGTACAGGAAGTTCAATACCGGTGGCAAAATTAAATGCATTCTCCTCTGCTGTGGATGCAGTATCCGCTGCTTCTTCATCGTCATCGGCGGAGATTTGATCGTCAGAAGCTATCACGGATTCTGTATTTGCGGAAGATTCAGTATTCTTGTTTTCAGACACTGTGGTTTCTGTTTTGTCTGCGCCGGTTTCATTGTTGTCCGGAGAACTATTGTCGGTTGTTTTGTTGTCGGGACCTGTTCCTGAATCGTCATTTCCCGGAACTGTTGTGTCCTGCTTTGCATTGTTTGTTTTGTTTTCGTCTGCAGCAGCTGATTCATTGGAGGAATCCGGCTTATCGGATGTGGTTGAATCCGAGGTTATTTCATTTTCAGAAACTGCGGAAGTATAAGTATTCTCGTCTACAGCCGGAATTGTTACAGAATTTCCCGTTGCAGCAACAGGCGTATCGCCTATGGTCTGTGATGCTGTTTCGTCATTCTGAGGTAGAATCTCGGATCCGGCTGAACCGGAGGAACCTCCTCCGCATGAGATTATAGATAAAAATGTGATTATACCGAGTGCAAAAAATAATTTTTTCATAAATCCTCCTGGATTATGCACCATAGATAGACCGTAGAAAAAAACCATGCATGATCAATGATTATAGCGCATTGCAGAATGAAAGGCAAATTAATTCATTTGAATTTAGTACTTTCTTTTTTGGAAAAAGAAAGTACAGCAAAGAAAAAAACAAGCCTTGATCGGATTTTGCAGTCATAAGGATGATGTTGATCGGGATAACAGAGCTGACATTAATGCAAATTTTATAATTGCAAGAAAAAAGAATGCAGCAAGAGCTGTGTACCATTTTGGTGTTTTACCTGACAGCTTTGTCAAAGATGTCAGTATCAATATGCTTAAGCAGTAATCGAAAATTATCGCAATTGTTATTCCGATTGCGATATTATCATAATCAAATACAAAATTCATGAAAAAGTTGCAGAAAAATAAAATGCCGTGGTATGTCTGTATTGCTGAGATGTTATAAGAATTATCTGACCAAATTATTGCCAATAGAAATAGGAAAGAATGAATGATAAGAGTAATCAATAATGAATATAGTGAAATTGATTTGAGTGTTTTTTTCATTTGTATTCCATTTTAATCTGATATTATGAAAAAGTCAATATTTCCCCTTATTAGGTTTTTGATAATCAAGTTGCTTGAAAAATGCAGAAGAATTAGATTTTGACAAGTTATCAATAGTTGCGATCAGTCGGGCAAATTCCGTTATTATATACGTAGTACGATAATAAAAAAATGTAAAGCATTCTTTTCTTGACTATATTAAACCTGAGATTTTTGAATTGATGAGTTTTGGAATTAGTGATAAAAGCCGTGTTTGTAGAATCGGGAGACGTTTATATATCTTATGAAAAGAAAAAAGTCATTTTATTTGACCCTGTTTATAATCGTGTTGCTGACATTTTCGGGTATGACTCTGTATGAATATTTTAAACAGTTTCTAATTCCGGACATCAGCATTTGGAGTTCTCATATAATCACAATCGTCTTCAGTACAATACTGGCTTTTGTCGTTTCTTTTTTTGTCCTAAAGCGGGAAAATAAAATAAAAGATGCATTGAATCAAAAAAATCAGGAATTAGTAGCATCAAAAACAAATTTGGAAGAGAACCTGAAAAGGCTTGAAGAGGCATCCCGGAATATAAAAATACTAAGCGGTCTAATCCCTATATGTGCTTCATGTAAAAAAATACGGGATGATGACGGATATTGGTATCAAATTGAACAATATATCAATGAACATTCGGATGCTGTTTTTAGTCATGGACTGTGTCCGGCATGTGCGAAAAAAATGTATCCCGATATGAAATTAGAAGAAAAAGATAATTAATTTGAAAAAATGAACAACAGATTATTTGTTTTTTCAGGTGATATTAATTGATGAGAAGGCGATTGCGGTTCGTTGCAACAATTATAGTATTGCTGCTAATTGAGTCAGTGTTTATTTCATACTGGACACTTTTTTTAGATATTCTATCGTTTTTCGGAATACCATCGTTAATTTATATATTATCCCCTGTGGTTTATGCTGTTATTTCTTTCAAGAAGCGCAAATATTATTTTGTAAGCTTTATTACTTTTGCTTTATCAATAATTCTATCTTTTGTCAGGGATGGAATGAGTACCTTTAGAACTAATCCGGATTCATCATATTTCGGCTGGTTTATTCTATTTATAATTGCAAGATTCATAGTTCAAATAGGATGTATATTTATAGGAATAATATATTCAATAATTAAATCATCCCGGACTAATTTCGTGCGTAAGCGCGAGAAGTGTTAAATGTCGAGAGCTGGATTATTGATTTAAAATGAGCTTTATAAATTAGAAAAATTTACGCGTATACTGAGCGCAGCGAATAAACGCGTAATGATATTGTATGATGAATGTTTTCAAAAATCATGAAAGTGCGCAAAGCACTTCGAATAAATTAGAATGTGAGAAAAAGAATTTAAGGGGACTGGGGATATCCCCAGCGACTTTTCCGGGCGTACACGGAAGTACGTAAGTCCGAGCGCCCACGGATGGATCAGCGCTCGGATATCGGTACTTTCTTTTTGTCGAAAAAAAGAAAGTACCAAAATATCTTGATTTCTATTCTCCCCTTAGTTTAATAGTCCGAGGTGTTTGTATGCTTGGTATGTGGTTAATTCTATTCCTTCTTATGATTATATCTGTAATTGCCGTCGTTCTATTCTTCGTAATCATTGTATTTTTAATTATACTTACCGGATCCTTTGCCGGTGTTGTTTCCGGCGCCATATCAAATAATGGTTTAAAGGGAGCAAAGATCTTTCTGTTCGTCACATGCACCATGACGGGCTTTATTTTCGGAGGATTATCATATTTGCTGGTATCTTCAATCGTGATAGGCAATACTCCTGAAAGTCTGCTGCAGCTTTTATATTATATGCTTCCCGGTTCAATAGCCGGAGGCGCAACCGGTTGCGTTGCCGCCTTTCTTTTAAATCTGGGCCTGCTTAAATTCATCGGATTTGCTTCGCGCACTTCAGATAAAATGAAAACAGTGTGGAAAAACAAAAAAATAAAGTTCCGCGTTTGACTTAAATCAATTACACTTATATAATTTTCCTCTACGCTCGATTCATTGAATGTTCCGCCGCTGTGGAGCGTTTTTTAAAAACAGGAGGATTATATGAGTATGTTTTGTTTTCAGTGTCAGGAAACAGCGCGCAATTCGGGCTGTACGGTTAGGGGAGTCTGTGGGAAAATGGATGACACCGCCAGACTTCAGGATCTTTTAATATATCTTTCGCGTAGAATCGCATTTGCTGCTGAAAAATGTTCGGCAAAAGAAAAGTTAACAGCCGGAAGATTTATAACCAAATCTCTTTTTGCTACTATTACAAACGCAAATTTTGATAATTCAAGAATCAGTGAACTCATCAAAGAAGGAATTTCGCTTAAGAAAAACCTTTCGGCAACATGCCCGGACAGCTTTGCTGATCTTATAGATTGGAACATGCCTGAAAGTGAATATGCTGTAAGAGCTGAATCCATAGGTGTTCTTGCGGATTCAAACGAAGATATCCGTTCTCTCAAGCAGTTGTTGATTCTCGGGATTAAGGGAATTTCTGCTTATTCTCATCATGCTGAAGTGCTCGGATACGAAAAAGATGAAATATATTCATTTATAATAGAAGGTCTTGCTTCGACTTTGAAACAGCTTCCGGCTGATAAAATGACTGAGTATGTTCTCCGAGCGGGTGAATGCGCCGTTACTACAATGGCTCTTCTTCATGAAGCAAACAGCAAAACATACGGGAACAAAGAACTCACGGAAGTCGATCTCGGAGTAAGATCAAATCCCGGCATTCTTGTTTCAGGTCATGATCTTCTTGATCTTGAGGAACTTCTCAAGCAGACTGAAGGAAGCGGTGTGGATATTTATACTCACAGCGAAATGCTTCCTGCGCACTATTATCCTGCGTTCAAAAAATATTCTCATTTTGCAGGAAACTACGGTTCTTCGTGGTGGCATCAGGATAAGGATTTCGATTCTTTTAACGGCGCGATATTGATGACTACTAACTGTATCATACCTGTTAAAGACGCATACAAAGACAGAATTTTTACTACAGGAATGGCCGGTTATCCGGGAATCAAACATGTTTCGGACAGAACTTCAGGCGGACAGAAAGATTTTTCTGAAGTAATCAATCGTGCGAAAAAATGCGCTCCTCCTGTTGAGCTTGAAAAAGGAAAGATTACGGGCGGCTTCGGTATAGAACAGCTGCTTGCCGTTTCTGATAAAGTTATAGAGAATGTTAAAAACGGTTCGATTAAACGATTTGTCGTTATGGCTGGTTGTGACGGACGTCATAAAGAAAGAGAATATTTTACTCAGACTGCAGAGGCTCTTCCGAAAGATGCAGTTATTCTAACTGCCGGATGTGCGAAGTACAGATATATCAAAACTGTTACGGATAACATAAACGGAATTCCTCGTGTTATAGATGCAGGTCAGTGTAATGACTCTTATACGCTTGCTGTTATTGCATTGAAACTGAGAGAAGTATTCGGTCTTGATGATGTGAACAAGCTTCCGCTTTCTTTTGATATCGCATGGTATGAGCAAAAAGCTGTTGCGGTTCTTCTTGCTCTGCTTCATCTTGGTTTTAAGGGAATGCGTCTCGGTCCGACATTGCCGGCATTTGTTTCTCCAGGTGTTTTGAAAGTTCTTGTTGAGAACTTTGGTATCAAGGGAACAACTGATGCTGAAAGCGATGTAAAGGCAATGATGAGAGGCGAATAATATCAGAGGAATGTATGATTGAAGGTTTTAAGGCAATAGATGTTAAGTCGGAAAAAACAATTAAAGCATATTATAAAAGCGGCAGTAAAATGCCGCTTGTTTTTATGCACGGTATCACTGATAATGCTTTTTGTTTTTCAAGAGTCATTGAAAAATTTTCAGACCACGAAATTATTATTTATGATGCACGCGGACATGGTTTGTCCGACCGCGCGTCGGATTATTCTATAAAATCACATGTACTTGATGCACTTGCCGTTTTGTCGGAGTTTAAACCGGAGAAACCTCTTGTAATAGGTCATTCAATGGGGGCGGTTAATCTTGCAAATCTGACAGCTTCATCAGACTGCTCTTTCGGCGGAATTTTTCTTGAAGATCCGCCGTGGCTCGGTTTCTTTCCTGAGAAAGAAGGTCTTGAATATATTGCTTCATGGAAGGAAACAACCTTTAGACGGACAAAGATGAGCGTCGAAGATGTGATTGCAGAAGGACGGATTGAACATCCCGGATGGACTGATGAAGAATATAGTGAATGGGCTGAAGCAAAAATTCATGTTGATCCTGAAGTGCTTTCTTGGCTTTATGATGAAAATGTTTATGCCGGCTGGAGAAATATTTTAGGCAGAATAAATATGCCTATTGCAGTTTTGACGGGCGATAATTCCCGCGGAGCATATATAACCTCCGATGTAAGTAGGGAAATTTCTGATCTAAATTCAGGAGCTCAAATTGTTAATATCAGTGCCGGACACAGCATCAGGCGGGATGCTTTTGATGATTATGTCAAAGCTCTCGAAACATTTATCCAAAAAATCAATCAGAAGTAATTTGATTTTTGCCAAGCTGTTTGGCCTTAAGAAGCAGTTTGTCTGCCCGCATTATGAGATTGTCAGATGTTTTGTCATGTTCGCCAGCTTCTGTTACTCCTGCACTTATTGTGGTTTTTATTGTTTTTCCGGCAAAAATAATTTCTATATCAGCCACGTCTCTTCTTAATCTTTCCATAACCATGACTGAATCTTTTACGGATGTAGCCGGAAAAAGAATGCAGAATTCTTCGCCTCCGATCCTTCCGGCAGTATCAATTCCGCGTACGCCTTTTTTTATTATATCGGTGACTTTGCGAAGAACCTCGTCTCCTGCTGCGTGACCGAACTTATCGTTCAATGATTTGAAATTATCAATATCTATATATGCAGCGCTAAGAAGAGTTTTGCTTCTTCTGAATCTTTCCATCTCTTCATTAGCTTTTTCGAAAAACTTTCTTCTGTTAAAAAGACCGGTTAAATGATCGGTTGATGCAAGCATCTCAAGCAGTTTCTGGGCAGCAGTCAGTTCTTCGGTGAGCCGGTTGCTGTTCATCAGCACGAAAATAACAGAACCCATTGAATCATAGATTATAAGACTGAAAAAGAAAATGATGTTTACCGTGTTGGCTGAAAAAACCTCCTGCGGTTTTGCGGAAAAGGAAATATATATCGCCCTGACGATAGTTGTCATAATGAAAATAAAGTTTAGAGCAAAAAAAATCGCGGATAATGTCCGGTTTGATTTTGAGTGTTTCAGAATCATTTTCATCTGAAAAGATAAAATTATTACAACAAAAACACTGAAGACTATGAGTCTGATGATGATGTCATTATGGAAATACGTGAAAACGAAAAGAAAAATTGTTCCAAGTGCGCCTAATATGTAGAGGAATTTCTGTTTGCTTTCGCCTGTAAATTTTCCGAGTGCGTCTGTACGTGCGACAGCTGAAAATAATGAAAGTCCGCTCGCGACAAATATTGAAATGAAATCCGGAATCACTCCTCTCAGTGCGAAAGAAGCATAAGCCGATGAAATAACCGACGCGCCGATTGTCCAGAGCGCAAATCCCGAATATGTTTTCTGATTCTTCCAGTATGCGAGCAGAATGAAGCTCATTGAAACGTTTGTTAGAATCAGACAGAGAAATATTGTTTTAATATCCATTATTTACCGTATGGTAATCGGATTATTGCATGAAATCCTGAAATGTCAAAAAATATTTTTTAAACGCATTTTGAATTCAGGGGCTATTGCCCCTGAGAATGATTTATTATTTGACGAATTCTACATATTCAAATATGGCTCCGTCATTATGACGGACAATCATATTGAATCCGGTAGGTACTTTCTTTATGGCGCTTAGAATTTCGCATCCGCACTGTGTTAGATATTTTTCATACTCTTTAATCGAGTCTACTCTGAATGCGGTCTTAGTTTCAGTGAAGGGTTTCAGTTTTTCTCTGCTGCCGCAGATTATAAGGATATTGCCGATTGAGGCAAGCTTTAATTCGAGTTCGGGATATTCAAATTTTAAAGAACAGCTTTCTCCATAGAGTCCTTCGTAAAAACTTATAGTTTCATCGAGTTTATCTTCGATGAAGATTCTTGACATTGTTTTAAGTATTTTCATTTGGCTTATTCCTTTTTAGTCATTGCAGATATTCAAACCGAGTTCATAGGCTTTGTTCATAATTTCTTTATTCTCGTTTACCATAGGTTTATAACCTTTATCAAGTCCGCATGCAGAAAGAATATCAATCGTATCAAATCCGATATAGCTGAACATTTCTGCGAAAGAATCCATCGATTTACGAAAAAGAAACGGATGAGGCTGATTTTGTGTAAATATAAAAGAAGCTTTCTTGCGTTTATCAAAAAGCGTGCGGACGTTTAAATCAATGAATGGAAACATCCTGTCTGTAAATAGTTTAGTCTGTGCAGTTACTCCGCCAAAGTAAACAGGTGCAGCGATGATGAGTGCGCTGCTTTCGTGTAATGATGAATAAATATTATCCATATCGTCAGTTACGGCGCACTCGGTTGTATTGTTTTCTTTGCAGAAATAACACGCCTGGCATCCCTTGATTCTAATTTCATTGAGATAGAAAGTGTTTGCTGAAAACCCTTTGTCTTTTGCGCCTCTAAGCGCTTCATTCAATAGAATTTCAGTGTTGCTTTCTCTTCTGGGGCTTCCGAGAATTGCCGTAACTTTTTTCATCATCAAATCCTTTTAATTGTAAAATTCAGCCTTGTTACTTATGCGAGCCATGTAATATGAGCTTCTTTTCTCGGCGGAATTTTATAATATTTTTCAGCAGGGTAACCAAGCATAAGTCCGCCGCAAAGAGAATCTTCATCGCTGATTTTTAATATTTCTGCTATCGGCTTCCATTGATTTGCAGCAACCATAAGAAAACCCACCCAGCAGCAACCGAGACCGAGTGAAGGCGCTGCGGTATCAATAAATGTCAGAGCTATTGCGGAATCTACCGTTGTAATAGGATATTGTTTCGGAGCATATGACAGTATAAGTGCAGGTGCGCCGCGGAATATCCGGTCATGTGTTTTAGTCTCTTCTTCAATGAGTTTACTTAGATTATAGGCTTTCGCCATTGGGTGATTGTTTTCAACAAGTGTTTTCATGAAGTTAATAGTTTCATCGGCCAGGCTTCTTATAATAACCTGTGAAGTTATAGCTATCCATTTTAAACGCTGAGCGTTTCCTCCGGTGGGTGCGAAACGTGCGATTTCGAGAAGTGATTCTATCTTTTCTTTTTCAACCGGTTTGTTTTTGTAATTTCTAATCGATCTGCGTGATTTCAGCGTGTAGCCGATTTCTTCGATTGAAGGATTTACATTTTTATTTAATTGAGTGAATGATACGGCATCAAGACCTTCTATGGCAATCGCATCATGCGGGCATACTGAAATACAGTGACCGCATTTTACGCAGATTTGAGAATTGCTGTCATCAGCTTTCGGATAATTTGTTTCTTGGTCAATGATTATCAGTTTCATCGGACAGGCTTTGGCGCATAATCCGTCTTTGCTGCATTTTGATTTATCAA
>JAKJGA010000269.1 GCA_022704645.1 Spirochaetota bacterium | reverse complement strand
GCTTCAACTGTCAACGGATCGATAACTTCGATTCAGGCTGTATTCGTTCCGGCGGATGACTATACCGATCCCGCACCGGCAACGGCTTTTGTTCACTTTGACGCAACTACAAACCTTGAACGTTCTATCGCGGCAATGGGAATATATCCGGCAGTAGATCCACTTTCTTCGACATCGAGTGCGCTTGATCCGCGTATTGTCGGCGAACATCATTACAATACAGCAAAGGGTGTTAAAGAAATTCTTCAGCGCTATGCTGAACTTAAGGACATCATTGCAATTCTCGGTATGGATGAACTAAGCGATAACGACAAACTTATAGTAAACCGTGCGCGCAAGGTTCAGAAATTTTTGTCTCAGCCGTTTTTTGTTGCGGAACACTTCAGCAGCATGGAAGGTAAATATGTTAAAATAAAAGATACAATCGAAGGCTTCTCCGAAATTCTTCAGGGTAAACATGACGATGTTCCTGAACAGGCATTTATGTATGCGGGCACTATCGAAGATGTTCTTGCAAAAGCAGAATCCCTTGCTGCTGCGGGAGAAGAATAATGCTGACAGCGGAAATAATTTCTCCTGAAGGCATTTTATTCAGCGGAAAAGTTCTTTTCTTTTCCGCTCCCGGCACTGAAGGAAGTTTCGGAATTCTCAACAATCACGTTCCGTTCTGCAGTGCGCTTAAAGACGGAATGATTTCGCTTGAAATTCCCGGGATAAAAACCGAAAAACGTGACTTTAAAATCACAGGCGGATTCGTTCAGGTCTATGCCAACAATATTACTGCCCTTGTAGAAATGGAGAATTAGAATTTCCGAAAACTTCTATGAGATAAAGCCTTTTTTTCTTGCGATGGCAAGTATTGACTCTATGATTTCGTCTTCAGACAATGTCATAGAGTTATAAATAGCATCAAAGATTGTTTTATCCGTTGCAGTTCCTTCAAAGTAATTTCTCAAAGAACTTCTTTCTGAATCAATCTTATGTATGAGAACTTTCGCTTTTTCTATCGAAATATCTTCCCTTTCCGCAACCTGCTTCACTCTCCACTCAATCGGAGCATGCAGTCTGATATGAAGAGAATTCTTATAATGCCGAGTAATAGAAGCACCGCCTCTCCCGAGAATAATAACCCTTCCCTCATGGGCAAACTTTGCAATAACTCGCGCAATGGCGTTTCTTACAGTATCAACCGAAGGTTTTGAATACTTTGAAAATGAAAAATTAAAAAATGAACTGACGAAGTATTCATCAATTTTCTGATAAGTCATTTCTTTGACGATTTCAGCCGGGACGCCGATCTCTGCAGCAGCCTCAGCAATTACCTCATGATTTATTCTCTTCCATTCATAGACCTTACCGTCAGAACCTGAGCATGAGGATAAAACAGAACATATCTTTTGAGTGATATGATCGCCTCCGCAGCCGTATTCACGTGAAAAAGTGATAAAGGGAATATAATTTGCATTATCACTTTCACTATTGGATTGGAATGTATCGTGAACTTTTGAAGATATATAATTCGAAAAAATGGTTTTCATAAATGCCTGCCTTAGATAAGCATATTAGAAAATTACTCACAGTCAAGTTTTATTTGTATAAATAAAGACCGAATTGATTGAAATTTTTCTTGCAAAGCCGTACCATGAATTAGAATTGACGCAATGAGAAATACTATATATTATAAAATCTTTTCAGACGCATTCGGCATCGCACTTGCTGTTTTCTGCGCCGCGATCGGTCTCGAAAGCTTTCTTATTCCCAACGGCTTCCTTGACGGAGGAGTCACCGGAATGTCGATGCTTCTCTCTGAAGTCACAAAAATTCCTCTATCCGTTTTTATTATCATAATCAATCTTCCTTTTATAGCTATCGGATTTAGAACCTTAAACAAAGTCTCGATAATTAAAAGCGTTTTAACTATAAGTCTTCTTTCCCTGTCTCTTGTCATTTTCAAGTTCCCCATAATAACAGATGATAAAATACTTTCGGCAGTTTTCGGAGGAGCCCTTCTCGGCGCCGGAATCGGGTTCGCCGTAAGAAGCGGGTCGGTTCTTGACGGAACAGAAATCGCATCATTGATTCTAAGCAAAAAGATGGGGCTGACCGTTGGAAGTATCATTTTCATCTTCAATGTGTTTTTGTTTTCCGTAGACGGGATAGTACTCGGAATTGAAAGAGCAATGTATTCCATACTTACATATGTCGTGGCGTCAAAAAGCATTGACTTCATCTTAAACGGAATTGAAGAATACACTGCAGTCACAATAATATCTTCCGAAAGCGAGAAAA
>JAKJGA010000268.1 GCA_022704645.1 Spirochaetota bacterium | reverse complement strand
AAAGAACTTTGCGGAAGCGAATATTTCTCCTATCTTTCTGAAAAGGGAATCTGTTCTCACGGCGGAGAAGTGCCTTCAACTGATTGTGCAAAATTTCTTTCATACTACAAAAAATATTCAGAGGCAATCAGCTCTTCGCTTATAGCTTCATCTATAACGCTTGAAACAGGCGGGCTTGCTTTTGCTCTGGCGCGTTCGGCGATGGCAGGATTGACAGGTGCGGAAATAAATCTTTCTGCTGTATCCGCTGAATCAAACATGCGCGATGATGAAATTCTTTATTCTGAGTCTCAGGGACGTATTCTTTGTTCGGTAAGAAAAGAAAAAAGAAGCGAGTTTGAAAAACTTCTCGGAGAAAATGTTCATTTGATCGGTGAAGTAAAAGGATCGAAGCTTTCTGTTAAGGGAGTTTCTGGAAAAACAATAATCGACGAAGAAATATCCATTCTTCATTCGGTATATAAGAAAAGACTGGCTAAATTCTGACGGAGAAACAAATGGCAAAAGTAAAAGCGTTAATAATGACTGGATACGGCATCAACTGCGACGCAGAAACCAAGTTCGCGTTTGAGCTTGCAGGCGGTGAAGCAGAGATTATACATATAAACGATCTTATTAAGAACAAAAGTCTGATGAAACAGTTCAGAATTATAGCTTTTCCGGGAGGATTCAGCTACGGCGATGATACCGGAAGCGGAAAGGCATACGCGAATAAAATACGAAATAATCTTTCTGATGAATTTTCTGAGTTCGTTTCAGGAGATAATCTTGTAATAGGTATCTGCAACGGATTTCAGATAATTTCAAACATAGGAATCGTTCCGGGATATTCAAAACTCGGTGAGGGTGATGTCGCGCTTGAGCACAACAGTCATGGAAGATATGAATGCGGTTGGGTTGATCTGAATGTTTCAGAGAATAATTCGGTTTTTCTCAGGGGAATAAAATCGCTTCATTTGCCGTTCGCTCATGGTGAAGGAAACTTCTACGCTGAAGAGGCTGTAATGAAGCGTCTTGTTGAAAACAAGCAGGATGTTCTCAGATATTCAAAAAACGGTTCGCCTGCAAAAGGTGAATATCCTTTCAATCCGAACGGTGCGATGGATGATATCGCTGGAATAACTGATGTATCAGGCAGAATTCTCGGAATGATGCCGCATCCTGAACGTTATCTTTATTTCTGTCAGAGAGAAGACTGGACGCTTCAGAAAGAACTGCTTGAGCGTGAAGGCAAAGAAGTACCTGAATTCGGTGAAGGTCTTAAAATATTTCAAAATGCTGTTGAATATTTTCAGTAAATATTCATACACAGATTCTTGAGCGAGACGATCTCCCAGTATGCGAGGTCTCTTGCTGAAGAATCATTTGTTTCTCTTACATATGTTGAATTATTTTCAAAACAAAATTTAAACAGCTTTTCATTGCAAAAGAGTGTTTCACAAGGTCTCAGCATAGTATACTGATGACAGAATAGTCTTTCTTTGTAAATATCAAGAAGCCATGGCGCTGCCGTGAACATGAGCCATTTGCTTTTCTTTTCAAATACACCTTCAAAAAGAAGCGGCATCGTTGCCTGAAGTCCGGTTTCAATGACGAGTATATTTTCTGCATTTTGTATTTCTTTAAATTCATGCCGAAGTGTTTCTGCCAGGAAATTCATATTATCTTCTTTTTTAATTCGTTCACTCATCAGGCTGCATGCGAGATTCCACATTTTTTCAAAATCATCTGGATGCTTCTCTAAAGCTTCATAAAGCGGTCCGGTTATATGATCATAGGCATCATAATTATTTCCAAAACGGTTGAGGTATGTGCGACTGAGAGGCAGAGCGAGAGAAGGAATTCCCTTCCATCGTGAAATGAGATACTGCGGCAGCATGTCGCGTAGAAGAGCTACGAGCAAATCAAATTTATTATGAAGAATCGATTCTGCAAATGCAGTTTGTTGTTTCAGAATTAGTAAAGCGGCCTCTCTCCATGGTTTTAATTCATCAGAGTTGCGGACAAAATTTCCGACATCATCAAAAGTCAATTTTTCGAGACGCTCAAGATATTCGTCGAGAGGCTGGGGTTCGCCGTATTCCTCTGATTCGGAAAAAAATGATTTTGGTATGAGGCGATCGGCGCGCGGAAGCGGATGCAGAAGATTCTCATCACCTGGTTTGTACAGCTCTTGATAAATCACATCAAGACGGTCAAGTGCGCGATGCTGTTTTTGAAATTCGGCACTTAGGTCAATGAAGCCTTCATCTTCGAGATCATATATTTCAACACGCAAATCCTCAACACG
>JAKJGA010000267.1 GCA_022704645.1 Spirochaetota bacterium | reverse complement strand
CATTGGAAGAATTCTCATCCAGTATTTCATTCTGAGCTTATTCATAATTATATCAGCAGGGTAGAAGAAGAAAGGCATAAGTGAATAAGGAATATACATCCATGTAGAAGCTGTATTAAGTGCGTCAAGTGTTAGAGTGCCGGCTATTATCTGCTGCGACGTCGTCATAAGTACATCCCAGCCCATTCCCGCAAAAGTGAAAATTGCCATGCGGAGCCACAATTTCTTAAAATAGCATTTAAATGAAAAATCAGTATTCCCTTTCATAATGCCTCCGCTGTAAATACAAAATAATTGATAATATAAGTGATTTATTTGTCAATATATTGTCAGAATAGTTTAAATTGTTTTTGCCGAAATAAAACAAGCCTGTAATGTTTGAATCAACAGAATAATTTTTGATTGTCATATTCTTATGCAGGTTTCAGATAATACGCATGAATAAACAAATGAAGATTCCGTTTCACAAACCATTTATTGATGATAATGAAATTGAAGCAGTTTCGGATGTATTGAAAAGCGGCTGGCTTACAATGGGAAGCAAGACATTCGAATTTGAAGCAATGTTTGCCGAAAAAGTATCAGCCCGTCATGCCATTTCTTTTAATTCAGCGACGTCCGCACTTCATATAGCGTTATCATTGTATGATATAAAACCGGGAGATGAAATAATTGTTCCGGCAGTAACCTTTGTTGCTACAGCGGAAACAGTAAGATATTTCGGTGCTGTTCCTGTTTTTGCCGATGTTGAACGCGATACTCATAATATTTCAATTGAGTCCGTTGAAAAGCTTATTACTGATAAAACAAAGGGTATAATACCCGTTCATTATTCGGGGCTACCTGCAGACCTCGATCCGCTTTTTGAAATATGCCGAAAGCACAATCTGTTTCTCATTGAAGATTCCGCTCATGCTTTTCCATCTTACTATAAAGATAAACCCATTGGTTCATTTGAATCGCCTTCGGTTTTCAGTTTCTATGCTAACAAAACAATTACAACCGGCGAAGGGGGAATGCTTACACTTTCTGATGATGCAATGGCGGATAAAGCAAAAAAGATGCGTCTTCACGGAATTGACAAAGATGCTTGGAAACGCTATTCTCATGACGGATCGTGGATGTATGATGTAACAGAGCTTGGTTATAAATATAATCCGACAGATATTTCAAGCTCTATCGGAATAGAGCAGTTGAAAAAATCTGATTATATGACGCGTCTCCGCAAAGATATCTGCCATAAATATAATCATTTATTTTCATCATCAGATTCGTTGGAATTATATCCTTCAAAGGAAGGAAGAGAGTCATCAAATTATATTTATCCGGTTAAATTGAAGCTCGAGTCTCTTTCTGTAAATCGGGATTATGTTATTGATGAGCTGAAAAAACGCGGGATTTCTGTGTCGATGCATTTTATTCCTCTTTACCGTTTCAGTTATTATAAAGAATTTTATGAGTCAATCGGCAGAAAAAATAATTTTGATAATTATCCGAATTCGGAATACATCTATGAAAGAGAAATTACTCTTCCGCTCTATCCTTCTATGACAGATGAAGAATCGGAATATGTTGCTGAAAATCTAATCAGTATATTGTCGGAGAAATCGAAATGAAAGAAACTAAACGTATTCTGCTTATAGGAGCCGGTGAAGCAGGGACTCTGATTCTTTCAGAATTCTCTAAGCACTCCAGGATTGATTGTATTATTGGTTTTCTCGATGATGACATTAAAAAAATTGGAACTCTGGTCTCCGGAAAACCCGTATTGGCATCTACTGATGATGCAGAAAAAATTATTGAAGATAATTCAATTGATGAAGTGATTATAACTATTCCTTCGGCTTCTTCCGAAAAAATTGAACGCATTATTTCAGGCATATTGAAAAAATCAGAGATTAAAATATCCGTTCTTCCTTCATCGGCCAAATATTTTGATTCGGGATTAATGTCGGATTTGAGCGAGGTGAGTTTTGCCGACATCACCGGAAGAAAAGAGGTTCAGCTCGATATTGAATCCATGAGCTCGGAAATCAGCGGTAAAACAGTTCTTGTTACAGGAGCAGGCGGATCAATCGGTTCCGAGATCTGCAAGAATCTGCTTAGATTTTCTGTTAAAAAAATTGTCTGCATCGGAAGAGGTGAAAACTCAATTTATGAGCTTGAAAATATTTTAAAAAATACAGAATCCAATTCATCTGCAGAAATAATCTACCGTATTTGTGATGTAAGGAATTATGATTATCTGAAAAGTCTTTTTGATCTATATAAACCTGATATTGTTTTTCACGC
>JAKJGA010000049.1 GCA_022704645.1 Spirochaetota bacterium | reverse complement strand
TTTTCATGCGGCAGCAGGGTTTTCAGAGCTGAAACCGCCGCTGCGGTAATACCTTCAGTTGTTTTAAGTTATAATTAATTAATTGTTGCTGGTGCGCTGTGATATTCTCTGTTTATAAAAGGAAAATCCAATCCGTCGATTGATATGTTGTCGAATTTCTCGACGTCAAGACCGAGTTCTTCAGCTGATTTTAAGTAAAAATTCAAAACATCATTTATTCTTCGCGCCGCTTCTGCTTTGTCCGAGCCGTAGCAGTTGATTTCCAGTTCAGGACAAGAGGCAATAAAGCGATCCTCTATTTCAAATAGTCTGACAGAAACTTTCATAAATGTATACCTCTTGTCTGTATGCATATAAATTATCGGAATGTTTCTGCGATTTTCTTGAATTAATGATTTCCGGAATGTAAAATTATTTTTTCAATAATTTTTATTGACTTAAATCGTTCGGCATGTTCTCTTTACAGAACAACTAGACTGTTTTTTGCCTTTTTGAAGTTTTTGCTTTATTATGTCTCAGGTAAATAAAAGGAGAAAATTATGAGTTCTGTCTCTCTTTCAGGTTCTTTCGAGGACAAAATAAAAAATATATCCGATTATCTCAAATCAAGTGTGATAAGCCCGGCAGAAAATGAAAAGGCCGCTATTATCGCTTCTGCTAAGGCTGAAGCCGATAAAATTGTTGCAGATGCGCGTGCCGAAGCTGCGAAACTTTTAGACGATGCGAAGATAAAAGCAAAGCATGAAGAAGCGACTTTGGAATCTGCTTTAAGAATTGCATCAAAGAAAGCGCTTGATGTTTTGAAATCGGCGATTGAAAATGAATTATTGAAAAATGCAGCGGATCTTTCCGTTAAATCGGCTTTATCTTCTGCTGATGTCATAAAGCCTCTTGTATCCGAATTGATAAAGGCGTACGTTTCTTCCGGAAACAGGGATGAAGCAGAGATTGTTTTGTCTGATGATTTAAAGAAAAGTCTTTCTGATTTCGTTAAAAGCGAAATTACTAAATCTGCCGAAAAGAAACTTTCATTGTCTGATTCTAAAATATCCGGGGGATTTTCTCTTTATCTTAAGGATAAAAAACTTTCACTCGAATTTTCTGATGAATCGGTTGCGTCTCTTCTCTCTGATCAGCTTCGTTCTGAGATGAGAAAATATCTTTTCGGTAATTAAAATGAGCTATAATAATTTTGTAGTAGGATGGCTTCCCGAAATTTCATGGGATTCTCCCCAGCCTGAAACGATGGCGGAGTTTCTTGAAGCCAATTCAAATATCTTTGAGCCTTATTCGGAAGGAATAACGAAGATTCTCCTTCATAATGAAATTATGAATGCGGAGCTTTTGCTTTCTGAAAGAATTTCCGGTAATCCGGCAGGGGATTTTTTTACTCCTTCAATAATGACGAGACCTGAATTCGAACGTTTTCTTGATAATCCGGTGATTTTTCAGCCTGATCATTTTCCGCAGTTTATGACGGATTTTTTTGAAGAATTTAAAGAAGATACAGACCGCTATGCGAATATTGAAGAATTATTTGTAAGATATTTTGCTTATCTCCATTCGGATGAAATACCATTTTTCAGATATTATGGAAGAATTGCCGGTATTTTTAGAACAGCTATCGCAGCTTATCGTCTGATAAAGCTTTCATTACCTTTGGAAGGCAATCTAAGGGGAGATCCTGACATCGTTAAAACGATTATTGAAAACAGAACTTCTCCCGATCTCGGATTGAAATCCGAGATATATGAAATAACTGAAATTATCGACATGTTTAATCTTGAACCTGCCGAGCTTGAAAAGCGTTTTGACAGAGTTCATTTCGATCTGGTCGGAAACGTAGGTCAGGAGTCGCCATTCGGAGAACATATAATTTATAATTATCTGATCGGACTTTTTGTAAAAGACAGATGGAACTACCTTAACGAAGAAAAGGGAAGGAAATTCCTTGATGATATTATCAATGGATAAACAGGAGATTCTGTAATGAGTTCAGAAAAAGCAAAAGGAATTATTGCCGGAGCACAGGGAAACCTGATGACGGTTGAGTTCGAAGGAATTATAAGACAAAATGAGGTTGTCTACCTTTCTACCGGGGGTAAAAATCTCAAAGGTGAAGTAATCGAAATCGACGGCAAGAAAGCCAAGGTTCAGATATTTGAACCGACAAGAGGAGTGAAGTGCGGTGACTCAGTAGAGTTCACTTCCGAGCTTCTTTCAGTCGAACTCGGGCCGGGTCTTTTGCAGAATGTATATGACGGACTTCAGAATCCGCTTGAAAAGATCGCCGAAGAAAACGGCTACTTCCTTCCTCGCGGTGTTTATCTCGCGCCTCTTGATCAGTCAAAGAAATGGGATTTTACCCCGATAGCAAAAGTAGGTGATACAGTTTCTGCCGCGTCATATCTTGGGCGTGTTCCTGAAGCTGTAATAGATCATAAGATTATGGTGCCTTTCGGTTTTAACGGCACTGCAAAAGTAATAGAAATTAAACCTGCCGGAAGCTATACAATAAATGAAGTTATCGCGAAGCTTCAGGATGATTCCGGAAAGATAACTGAAGTTACTATGGTTCAGAAATGGCCGGCAAAGTTTCCAATTAAAGTCGGAACAAGACTTTTTCCGGATAAACAGCTTTTTACAAAATGCCGAATTGTTGACGGACCTTTTCCTGTTGCGAAGGGCGGAACTTTCTGTACTCCGGGACCTTTCGGAGCGGGCAAAACAGTTCTTCAGCATCAGATATCAAAGTATGCAGAAACTCAGGTTGTTATAGTCGTTGCATGCGGCGAACGTGCTGGTGAAGTCGTTGAAATTCTAAAAGAGTTCCCTCATCTCGATGACCCTCAGACGGGTAAGAAGCTGATGGATAGAACCTGTATTATTTGCAACACTTCAT
The DNA here is from genome assembly GCA_022704645.1 of Spirochaetota bacterium. Classification (GTDB taxonomy): domain Bacteria; phylum Spirochaetota; class UBA4802; order UBA4802; family JAFGJZ01; genus JAKJGA01. Next base: position 8,042 of record JAKJGA010000049.1, on the reverse strand, counting down.
CAATGCCGGTTGCGGCGCGCGAAAGTTCTATTTACGTTGGAACAACGATTGCGGAATATTACAGACAGATGGGAGTTGATACTCTTCTTCTTGCGGATTCAACAAGTCGCTGGGCTCAGGCTCTTCGTGAGATGAGCGGACGTCTTGAAGAAATTCCCGGTGAAGAAGCTTTCCCAGCTTATCTCGCCAGCCGAATTGCTGAATTTTATGAAAGAGCGGGCGTTTTGAAAAATCCAGCCGGTGATACCGGTTCGCTTACAATAGGAGGAGCCGTTTCTCCTGCGGGCGGAAATTTCGAAGAACCGGTAACCCAGTCAACTCTTGCGGTTGTTGGATGTTTCCTCGGTCTGTCGCGTGAACGTTCGGATGCGAGAAGATTTCCGGCGATTGATCCTTTGATCTCCTGGTCGAAGTATCTTGACCGTTTTTATGATGAAGCTGATTCCGAAACTAAGGCTCGTATTGATGTTGTACGTTTGGCTCAGACGATGATTCTTGAAGGTGACGAAATCGGAAAGAAGATGAGCGTCGTCGGAGAAGAAGGCGTCAGCATTGATGATATGGTAGTTTTTCTTAAAGGCGAATTTTATGATGCTGTTTTTCTTCAGCAGAATGCTTTTGACAGCATCGATACATCTTCCGATAGAAACCGCCAGAATGAACAGCTTGAAGTTGTCGGAGAGGTTCTCAGAAAAAAATTCAGCTTTCAGTCAAAAGAAGAAGCAAGAAAGTTTTTCCTTTCGCTTTCAGATGATTTGATTCAGCTGAATTATATTGCAAAAGAAACTGATGATTATAAAAGCAAACGGGAGTCCATTCTTGCTACTGTGAGAGGAGCTTAATATGATTAAGACATATAACAGCATAGAAAAAGTAAAAGGAAGTATCGCGCAGGTACGTGCAGAAGGCGTTAAGCTTGGCGAGCTTGCTGAGATTAAGCTCAGAGACGGAAGAAGCACCCTCGCGGAAGTTATAAGTTTCAGCGGAGACAAAGTTAATCTTCAGATATACCGCGGTACACGAGGCGTATCAACCGGAGATCAGACGCGTTTTCTTTCAAAACCTATGCAGGTTGCTTTCGGCGATTCACTTCTCGGACGTGTATTTAACGGTGCCGGTGAACCTGTTGACGGCGGTGCTCAGGTAGCTGAAGAAAAAGTTGAAATCGGAGGACCTTCATTCAATCCATCGAAGCGTATCGTTCCTAAAAGAATGATTAAAACAAATATCCCTATGATTGATATGTTCAACACATTGGTTAGAAGCCAGAAGATTCCTATTTTTTCAATTCCAGGCGAACCATATAATGAACTGCTTGCGCGTATCGCGAGTCAGACTGACGCCGATGTTATCGTTCTTGGAGGCATGGGGCTTAAATTTGATGACTATGAGTTCTTCTACAGATATTTTACAAAGACCGGCGCGATGGAAAAAACGACTATGTTTATTCATACTGCATCGGATCCGGTTGTTGAGTGCATTCTTGTTCCGGACATGGCTCTTGCCGTAGCTGAACAGTTTGCGGTAAAAGACAAAAACGTTCTGGTTCTTCTTACTGATATGACATCCTTCGCGGATGCCCAGAAGGAAATTTCGATTTCGATGGAAATGGTTCCTTCAAACCGCGGATATCCCGGATCATTGTATTCGGATCTCGCGTCGAGATATGAGAAGGCAGTTGATATTGACGGATCGGGTTCTATTACCGTAATCGCGGTTACTACGATGCCGGGAGATGATGTTACGCATCCCGTTCCTGATAACACTGGATATATCACTGAAGGTCAGTTTTATCTTCATAACGGGGCAATTGATCCGTTTGGTTCGCTTTCACGTTTGAAACAGCAGGTAATGGGGAAAGTTACCCGTAAGGATCACGGTGACCTTGCCAACGCGATGATTCGTCTTTATGCGGATGCGAAAAAAGCAAAGGATCGTGAATCGATGGGATTCCGTCTCAGCGAATGGGATAAAAAGCTCATTAAGTATGCTGTTATGTTTGAAAGAGATCTGATGGATCTTTCGGTAAATCTTGATATTGAAGAACAGCTTGATTTGGGATGGAAGATCCTTTCTGAATGTTTTGCGAAAAACGAAGTTGGTCTCAAGGCCGAGTGGATAGAAAAGTACGGCAAGTGGAAGTAGTGTATGGCTGAAATAAAGCTTAACAAGACTGAACAGAAAAAACAGAAAAATCTTCTTGGTCAGCTCACTAAATATCTGCCGACCCTGCAGTTAAAAAAACAGCAGCTTCAGGTTGAAGTTGACGGTGTCCGCACTGGCGCTGAAGATATTATGAAAGAGATGCAGAAAGTCTGCGACGGCATGAGCTCATGGAGCGCTTTGCTTTCTCAGCCCTTGCCTTTTGCGGTTTCATCTCTTGTAAAGGTAAAAGAAGTAGTAAAAACATCGGAAAATATCGCAGGTGTTGAAGTTCCTTTGTTTGAAAGCATTTCTTTTTTAATTCTGGATTATTCATATTTATTTACGCCGGTATGGCTGGATCGTGCTGTTGTTGAATTCAAGGCTCTGATTACATTGCGTGAAAAATATAAGATTATTAAAGAAAAGCTGGCTCTTCTTGAAGAAGAGCTTCGTCAAACGAATATTAAGGTTAATCTTTTTGAAAAACGCATGATTCCTGAATGCAAAGAGAATATCAGAAAGATTAAAATATTTCTCGGAGATCAGGAAATCGCGGCAATATGCAATGCAAAAATTGCGAAAGACAAGCTTGAGAAGAAAGATCTTCCGGAGGCGGTATAAATGATCAACCGGATGAAAAAAATTCTTCTTATTGGTGCTGAAAAGTCCAAAGAAGAAATAATAAAAAAGATACAGAAAACGGGCGTCCTGCATATAGAACCGTATAAAGGTTCAGTACTGAAAAAACAGACAGACAAAAGCGATCTAACCGGAGCTGAGTCGATTCTTTCTCTTTATAAGCTTGTATGCCGTTTTGAAGAAGAAAAAAAGGAAGTAGTTCCTTCCGGAGTTTCTTTTTCAACAACCGAAGAAGGCATTTCAATTCTGAAGACTCTTGATGAGGATTTAGTTTCATCGACTGAGAAAGTTCAGGTTCTTATTAATGAAAAAGAAGATCTTTCTGTATGGGGAAAGTTTTCAATTGATGATATAAAGGATATTGAGAAAAGAAGCGGTATTTTTGTACAGTTCTGGGAAGTTCCGGCAAAATTTGCAGATACAGTTGATTTCTCCGGTGCAGCTGAAGTTTTTGAAATAAAACATGAAGCCATGAGGCACTATTTTATTACTTTTTCAAAATCGAAGCTTCATATTGATAACTGTCTTGAAGAAAGAATTGAAAAAGATTTAATTCAAATTGAATCAGAAATTGAATATCTTAAAAAGCATTCTGCGGATCTTATTGCAAAAATAAAATCATTTTCATCCGTTAAACAGGATATTTACAAAGCTTATATAACAGCCCTTGACAGATATAATTTTGAAAAAGCGTATTATTCTTCAGTAGAAGCTTTAGGTGACGTTTTCGTTTATCAGGGATGGGTTCCTGAGAAAGAGCTGTCTGTTTTAGAAAAAGCAGTAGCATTAGATCCCGTTTCTATAAGCTCTATCGAACCTGAGCCGGATGAAGTCCCTCCGACATTTATCAGGAATAAAAAGTTTTCGGGAGTTGGTCAGGAGCTGGTCGAATTTTATGACACTCCGTCATATAAAGACTGGGATCCGTCATCATTTGTTTTTCTTTCATTCATTGTTTTCTTTGCAATGATTATGGGTGACGGCGGATACGGAATCGTTCTTTTCCTTGTAACGCTTTATGCAGCTATTAAGGTAAAAAAGCCAGGCGTCAAAGCAAAACGCATGCTTGCCATGGCATTTATTCTAAGTATAGCTACTATCGGCTATGGTGTAATGACCGGCAGTTTTTTCAGCGTTACCGAGTCTAATCCGGTATTCGGCAAGCTTCTTCAGTTTAAGCTTTTTAATTCGGGAAGCGTCGATAAAGAGACACTTGATAATATGATGAGAGTGTCAGTTCTCATAGGAATGGTTCATATTTCACTGTCACTGTTTTTAAAAACATTGAGGCTCATTTTTAGTGAAAGATCATTTATTGTTCCTTTTGCTAATATAGCATGGATTGTTGCAATATGGACTTTCTTTTTCTTTTACGGGAATTCATTCGCAGGTATTGAATCCGGTCAGGAAATTCAGAAATATATTCTATACTGCTGCGGAGGCGTGGTCTTTCTGACAAGTGCAGGCTCTATTAACCCTCTTAAAATTTTTGCCGGCGGATTACTTGGATTATATAACGGGGTTCAGTTTTTTTCGGATGTACTTAGTTATCTTAGAATATTCGCGCTTGGTCTTTCAGGTGCGCTTATTGCCCAGACTTTTAACAATATTGCATCATCAATGTCGGACTTAGGCGGAATTTTTATAGCGCTTGCTGTCATAATTTCAATACTGGGGCATCTTTTAAATTTAGGTCTTTCGATAATGAGTGCCGTAATTCACGGATTGAGGCTTAATTATCTGGAATATTACAGGTGGAGTTTTGACGGAGGCGGAAAGCCTTATAAACCGCTGAAATCTCTGCTTGAGCAATAAAAAACGAGGTGAAAAAATGGATTTGAGTCTTTTCGGAGCAATATTACCTCTCGGTCTAGGGGCTGTGGGGAGTTCTATCGGATGCGGAATCGCAGGTATGACTTGTCACGGGGTTATGTCAAAAACTGACGAAGGACACGGTCTTTTAATCGGTCTTTCGGCGATGCCGGCTTCTCAGACAATTTACGGATTTGTACTGATGATTCTTTTTAGTCAGGTAGATCCGTCTAAAATATCCGGATTGTCCATGTTCGGCATAGGTCTTTTATGCGGTCTGGCTCTTATGACCAGTGCAATTTATCAGGGAAAAGCCTGCAGTTCTGCGATTCTTGGTGTTTCAAAAAAGGCTTCTATGGCCGGAAAATCGTTCATTTCTCCCGGAATCATCGAGTCTTTTGCTCTTTTTGCCATGATCGGCGGAATAGTTCTTACAAGCAGATGATAAATTTCTGCGGGTTTTGCCCGCAGAAATTTATTATATATTATTGATGTCAGTTTGTTTTTTTAAGCAGACTGACAAATTTAATATTTGATTTATATTTGCCGAAAATGAATGTGAGAGAGTCTGCCTGTCAGACATATTTTTATTAAGCGAATATTTATGAGCGGCAAAAAAACAGATATTGAAGAATACTTTAACGAAATCAGCGAATTCGCTTCTTCAACAAGCAGAGTAGGTCAGGTCTCGCCTCTGGCGCCTCTTCCAAATAATGATCAAAAAAAATCATACCGCGACATAGACAAATATGTTTCTGAAATAGAAGATAAATCATTTCAGAATTCAGAAAAATATGAAGATGAAGTAATAGATATTCCTGAAATATTGGATGTTGATACTGATTTTATCCGTAATGAAATAATAAATATCAGCAGGGATTTTATTGTAAAGGTTGTAGGCGGAATAAAAGATGCAAATCCGTCTAACCTCATTGATCTGATAAATAATAGAAAAGAAACACCTGATAGTCATAAAAAAGAAGACGTTGTAATTCAGTCTTCTGCTGCAAAGGAAGCAAAATCATCTTCTTCAGGCATTGATGATATCGGGTATAATGTTATCGATATTTCCGATATGTCCGAAGAAGAATATATCAAGCGCTTTTATCCTGAAGACACGGCAAAAAATACCACGCAAAAGGCTGCCGTTCAAGATGATGACAAGTATCATAAAATTGAAACAGGCAGTGAACATTTTATCGACCTTGATCTTTTATTCGGGCTTCCTTCCAGCGGTTATTATACAGGAAACAGAAAGAAAAAAATTTCTGAATCCGAAATAATTGAGGATATGAAACTTGAGTCATCGAATGAAAATAAAACAGAAGTTCCACCGGTAACTGAAGCCAGAAAATTTACTGATAAGATATCAGATCAGATCAAAGAAATGCCTTCTCAGCTTTTAATTGAACCGATTGACCTTGCAGAAGCTGAAAAGATTGCAAGAGAGGATATTTTTCTATTATCAGAAGATGATCTGATTGAAGAACTTGAGCAGATGGATCTGACTCCTCTTGATGAATTATCATCGGAAAACCGTCTGAATGAAGGAAAGAAAAAACTCCGTTCGGAAATATTTTCAGATTTAAATCAGCTGTCGAATGCTGAATTTGAAGAAATAGAAAATGATATTTCTTCAAATAAATCACTTATTATTGAAGAAAACTTAGATGATATAAAAACAGAACTCGCCGCTATGAATCTATCTGATAAAAAAGATACTGATGAAGAAATTGCGGATATTACAGATAGAATTGTATTTTTGGATGATGAGAATTCGTTAAATGGTATTTTGTCAGGTATGGGAGAAAAGAAAAGTGCAGATATGAAAAAACTTCTGGCATATCTCGACGGTCTATTTGAAAAACTCCCTGAAGATACGGTAAAAAAATTCGCCGGCAGTGAATACTTTGATCTTTACATCAAGGTTCTTAACGATCTTGGAGTGTAATTATGGGATTGCGTGAAAAAGCCGAAAGAATTTTACGCGGAAAATTTTCTGCAGAAAAATATCCGGAAATCGAACCTGAAATAATTTATGACGATGATTCCGTCTCTTTGCCGAATAAAAGCATTTCTTCTGAATCTCTTGAAATTGAAGATGAGTTCGGGGGAGACTTGAAATTTTCTGACATAGACACGGAATTTTCTGAAAACGATATATCAAATATGATTATTGATGAAATTCCTGAGCCTTTTTTCTCCGAAGATAATATAGATATTTCAAACAATGTTTCTGATAATACAGCAAATGATGATTTATTTGATCTTGGTATAAAGGATGACCAGACAGATTTATCTGAAGATCAAACAAAAACAGCAGAAACACTCAATGTTTCCGCTGATGACACCAAATTATCGCATAATGATAATCTTCTTCTGATTGAAATAGCAAAAGAAATAATGAAATCGTCTTCGATTAATCACTTAAAAGAAACCGCGATATTTTCAATAATGAGCTATCTTTCAGTCGAAGGTGTTTCCGTAATATCGCCTGAATCGGACGAATCTGACAAATGGATTCTTTCAGATTCCAAAGGTGTCAAAATTAAAAGTAAAAGAATTACCTTTAATTCTTCAGATTCCATTTTTAAAGATGTCTTTGAAAATGGAATTTTGTTTGATTTAACTGAATATGCAAATTCATCATCTGAAGAATATTTGAAATTTAAATCAATTGGTTCAAAAATTTTAATTTCTATTACGGATAAAAATAAACCTGTTCTTCTTATTTCTGTATGTTCTAAAATTGATGGAGAACCTTTTTCTGATGCCGAAAAAAGATTTATTCGTGAACTTTCAGAATTCATGTCGCTCGCTGCAGGAAGCTGTCTTGAAAGCGACAGACTGAAGAGTCAAAACTTGACACTGCTTGATAATTCAAGAAAACTTATCGATATAGATACTTACGAAGAAAGAATTCGAAAGAGTGCTGCTGATTCTGATATTGAAAATTATATCAGAGGAGAAATGGCTAATAACGGAGTTTCATCCTTCGCATTTTTTGAAAGAGATGACAAGGATGATGTCTTTAAGCTGAAATACAGCGAAGAAAAGGATTCTCTGAATTTTCAGAAGAAATCATTTTCAATTTCACTTGATAATGCATTTACTGCATATTTGTTTTCTATAAACGGATATGCAGTGATTGAAAATCCTATAAACAATGAAGTACTACACCGTATTTTTGATGAAGAAATGCTGGCGAGAATGAATATTTTCGTTTCGATGCCGTATGTTATACGCGGAAGACTAACCGGTTTTGCTCTAATTCTGAGGGCCGATATTGACCATCTGCCTTCAAATCTTGTTCAGATAAATAGACTTTCAAAAGTAGTTTTTTCTTTTTTTCAAAACAGCAGAAGCATCGAAATATTTACATCTAAATATTATGATTTGCTTTCATCGTATCTGAAAAAGCTTTCAGATGAAATTAAGCATGCTGA
>JAKJGA010000048.1 GCA_022704645.1 Spirochaetota bacterium | reverse complement strand
TAAAATTTCATTTTTTCAGCAAATGCTGTTTCACTTCTGCATGATAATCCTGCAGAGCCCTGACGGTAATACTGCAGTTTTTCATTCTGATTATTCCTTCCACCGCGGCCTTAATAGCCGAACCTGTCGTGATAATAGGAATCTTATATCTCAAAGCAACCTGTCTGATAAGATTGCTGTCGCTCTTCGGAGCCTTTCCGCGAGGTGTGTTGAAAATCATATCGATTTCATTATTCTTGAGCAAATCAAGTATGTTCGGTCTGCCCTCGCTGACTTTATTAACCGTTGAACATTCCATTCCATTGCTTCTTAAAAACTCGGCTGTGCCTCCGGTTGCAAGAAATTTAAAACCTTCTTTATACATCATCAAAAGATCCGGAGCAAGATCCGAACGGCTGCGCTCATTCAGTGATACAAAAATAGATCCTTCAAGAGGCAGACGGTCTCCGGCCGCAAGAGCTGATTTATAAAATGCTTCGCCGAAATCGCGGGCAATTCCCATTACCTCACCGGTAGATTTCATTTCAGGAGAAAGAACAACATCAACTCCCGGAAATTTATTGAAAGGAAGAACCGCTTCTTTTACGGAAATATAAGGAGTTTCAAATCTTTCAGAAAGACCGAAATCTTTAAGTTTAGCGCCGAGCATTACCTTGAGCGCGATTTTAGCAAGAGGAATGCCTTTTGCTTTAGACACAAAAGGAACCGTTCTTGACGCGCGAGGATTAACTTCGAGTACATAAACAATATCATTCTTTAGTGCAAACTGAATATTGATGAGTCCGATAACATTAAGCTCAAGTGCAAGAGCCGCTGTCTGACGTGTGATCTCTTCTATGATTTCTTCTTTAATTCCAAGAGGCGGAATTACGCAGGCAGAGTCGCCCGAATGGATTCCGGCCTGCTCAATGTGGCGCATAATCGCACCGATATAAACGTCTTTTCCGTCACAGATTGCGTCGACGTCAATTTCGGCCGCGTCTTCAAGGAATTTATCTATAAGCACAGGATGCTCTGGAGTCAGTTCAACCGCAGTCTTAATATATTCAATAAGCGATTCCTGATCATAAATAATGCACATCGCTCTTCCGCCGAGAACATATGAAGGACGCGCAAGAACCGGATAGCCGATCTGACCAGCTACGCGGAGCGCGTCTTCCTGAGAAAAAGCTATTCCGTTTTCAGGCTGATTGAGTCCGAGTTTCTTGACCACATCGGAGAAACGTTCACGGTCTTCGGCTCTATCGATTGAGTCAGGCGAAGTTCCGGCGATATTGACGCCGTTTTCCAGAAGCTGGCGTGAAAGTTTGAGCGGAGTCTGTCCGCCGAACTGAACAATAACAGCCTCTGGCTTTTCTCTTTCGTATATGTGAAGAATATCTTCAAGAGTCAAAGGTTCAAAGAAAAGTTTATCTGATGTATCATAGTCGGTTGAAACGGTTTCAGGATTAGAATTAACCATGATGGATTCGATACCGAGCTCTTTAAGCGCAAAGGACGCGTGACAGCAGCAGTAATCGAATTCTATTCCCTGACCTATTCTGTTCGGTCCGCCGCCGAGAATCATGACCTTCTTGGTATCAGTCTTACGCGCTTCGTCGCAGTCGTCATATGCCGAATAGAAGTAAGGCGTATAAGCTTCAAACTCTCCCGCGCAGGTATCAACAAGTCTGTAACCCGGCTTGATCGAATTCGCGTTTCTGAAATCGCGGATTGTTTTTTCGCGGTTTTTCACTGCCGTCGAATATTCTTTCTGAGAGTCACTGCCCTTTTCGTAGATGCGTGAAAGATTTTCAGCATCGGTAAGATAACCGAGCTGTCTGTCGGAATATCCGAGTTTTTTCATCTTTAACACATTTGTAACAGTCAGTCCGTTCATGCGGACGTCTTCGACGAATGTTTTTTCTGCATCAACAAGCTCTTCAATCTGCCAGAGAAACCATCTGTCAATTTTGGTAAGCTCAAAAATTCTATCAACCGACCAGCCGAGCTTGAGAGCAAGCTTTACATAAAATATGCGCAGATCATGTGGAGTGCGCAGACCGTTTTCAAGAAGATCTCTCTGCTGAAAAAGAGGCTGACGATGAATCATTCCTTCAAGCTTAAGATTGGCATCCGAACCTAGTCCGTATCTGTCGATTTCAAGCGAACGCATCGCCTTCTGCAGCGATTCCTTGAAAGTACGTCCGATTGCCATAGTCTCGCCGACAGATTTCATCTGCGGTCCGAGTCTTGTATCAGCACCCTGAAATTTTTCAAAATTCCATCTCGGAACTTTCACGACGACATAGTCAATTGTAGGCTCAAAAGAAGCAGGAGTCTCGCGTGTAATGTCATTATTAAGTTCATCAAGAGTATAGCCGACTGCGAGTTTCGCCGCGATTTTCGCGATAGGAAAACCGGTCGCCTTTGACGCAAGAGCCGATGAACGGCTGACGCGCGGATTCATTTCTATTACGATGACCCTTCCTGTATCAGGGTTAACCGCGAACTGGATATTCGATCCGCCCGTATCAACTCCGATCTCACGGATGATGTTAATCGACATGTCGCGCATGTTCTGATATTCTGCGTCAGTCAATGTCTGCTGAGGAGCAACGGTGATCGAATCGCCTGTGTGAATTCCCATCGGGTCAAGATTTTCAATCGAGCATATGATGACGACATTATCCGCCTTATCGCGCATAACCTCAAGTTCGTATTCCTTCCATCCGGCAATCGATTCTTCGAGAAGAACCTGGCTTATCGGCGACTCATCCAGACCTTTTCTTACGAGATCAACGAAGTCTTCTTTGTTATAAACAAAATTTCCGCCTGTTCCGCCCAGAGTAAACGCCGGCCGTATAATCAGAGGAAGCTTGATATCTTCGAGAAGCGCAAGCGCCTCATCTATTGTAGAAGCGAAACCTGATCTTGGAAGATCGATTCCTATTTTAAGCATCGCTTCTTTGAAAAGTTCACGGTCTTCGGCTTTTTTGATAGCATCTATATTCGCGCCTATAAGCTCAATCTTCATCCGGTCAAGAACACCGTTATTATAAAGTGCAAGTGCCGTATTCAGAGCAGTCTGGCCTCCGACAGTCGGGAGTATAGCATCGGGTTTTTCAATTTCGAGAATCTTTTCAACTGCTGCGGGTGTTATCGGTTCAATATAGGTTCTATCGGCAAGATCAGGATCGGTCATAATTGTCGCGGGGTTCGAATTGATCAGAACAACCGTATATCCCTCCTCCTTAAGAGCCTTGCAGGCTTGTGAGCCGGAATAGTCAAATTCGCAGGCCTGGCCGATAACGATCGGTCCCGAACCTATTATCATTATTTTTTTAATATCGGTGCGTTTAGGCATTATATCCCTCTTTGAATGTTTTCAGACGGAAAAGAATGTACAAGAGCGGCAAAACCTGAGAAATTTTCAGGGTTAACCTCATATAAAGGCAATTTATGGGCATTCTTTGTCAATAAAAAATATTGAACATCGGCAGATTATATGCCCGGACAAATAATCCGTTGACAGCTGATATCAAATATAATAGGATTTCGGCGGATATTCTTATCCATCGGGTTAAATTAATGAAAATAAAATTCTGGGGAGTCAGGGGTTCCATTCCTACCCCGCTTGATTCCAATGAAATATATGACAAGTTGAAAGAAGCACTTGATCTTATGACCTTACATGACGTCAAAAGCGATTCGGCCAAAAAAGCTTTTCTTGATTCCCTGCCGATATCACTCCGAGGCACTTACGGCGGAAATTCAACCTGTCTTCAGGTTATTCCCGATTCGGGAGATACGATAATCATAGATTGCGGAAGCGGGATCAAAAAACTCGGCAATGAACTAATGAAAACCGAATTCGGACGCGGCGAGGGAAATGCCAACATTCTGATAACTCATACTTACTGGGATCATATTCAGGGAATTCCTTTTTTCATGCCTTTTTTTGTTCCGGGTAACCGTTTCACTTTCTATTCGCCTATAAAAGATCTCAAGAAACGCATAGAATATCAGCAGATTTTCACTCATTTTCCGGTAAATCTGGATTATATGAGCTCAACAAAAGAATTCGCAGAACTTGAAGGAGACAGCGAATTCGTTCTTAACGGAATAAGCATAATAAACAAAAGATTCCGGCATCCCGGAGGCTCTTTCGGCTATAGAATAGAAGAAAACGGAAAAACATTCTGTTTTACCTCCGACTGTGAATTCAATCTGGATGAACTCGACAACATAGAATCATATGAAAGCTTTTTCAGGAATGCTGATGTATGTGTCTTCGACGCACAATATACTTTCGATGAATCTGTAAATAAAATCGACTGGGGGCATTCATCCGCTTCAATAGCAATTGACATTGCCGCAAGATTCGGAGTAAAAAAACTGATTCTGTTTCATCACGACCCGGATTATAACGACAAAAAAATCGAGCAGGTTCTGGCTAACGCCAAAAGTTATCTTTCAGTAAACAAGGAAAAGAAACGCTCCGACCTGGAAATAGACATTGCAGTCGAAGGCAGTATCCTGGAAATATAATTATTCCGCTCTCTGCAGTTTCTGAATTTCTGAAAGCTTACCTAGAACGATTAAAATTGAATTTACGCGTATGATGTCGCCTGCCGAAGGCGCCATCTTTGTATTATATGATTCAGTGTTTCCTGTTTCCTCAGGCGTCTTAATTCCTATGACCTGACAGCTGAATCTTGAGGTTATTTTAAGTTCCGCAAGAGTCTTGCCTATAAATGAATTCGGCGGAATTACCTCAACTATCCCGTAATCATCAGTAACAGGCAGATAATCAAGCGCGTTCTTAAGAAGAATCTTATTGCCGAGTTTTACGGCTATATCCCTCTCCGGAAAAACGACTTCATGCACACCGAGCTTGTCGAGAATTTTCGCATGATCTTCGGAAATTGCCCTCGCTACTATATGGCGGCAATGAAGTTCTTTCAGAAAAAGAGAAACAAGAATGCTCGAAGTCATATCCTGCCCTATTGCAACTATTGCAGTATCATAATCAGTTATCTGAAGGGACTCAAGAACTTCTTTTTGTGTGACATCGCCGCAAACCGCAAAAGATATATAATCCTTGGCGCTGTTTACAACTTCGATGTTGGAATCAACACCGAGAACTTCAGCGCCGTTTTGAACAAGAGTCTTGGCGATAGTTATTCCGAAATTACCCAAACCAAAAACAACAATTTTTTTCATTTATCCCACCATAATATTTTCTTTAGGATATTTCAAGTTAACAGTTTTCTGATTAAACGTGAGTGACGCAAAAAGCGTCAAAGGACCAAGGCGTCCTGTCAGCATAACAATGCAGGTTATTATTTTACCGACAACAGTCATTTGAGGAGTAATTCCGACAGAAAGACCGACAGTGCCGAAAGCGGAAGTTATCTCAAAGAGCGAAGCAAGAAAAAGATTTTTGATTTTAAAGGCGTCAAAATATATCAGAAAAAAAGTCGAAAGAGAAACAAAGAAAAGAGCAAGAATCAAAAGAGTCATGGCTTTTTCTATTGTCTCTTTGTCAATTGTTCTCTTCCACAACACTAGATCAGTTACTCCTTTGAATTTCGAATATATCAAGGAAAGAATAATCCAGAAAGTAGTAGTTTTAACACCGCCGGCAATCGAACCGGGCGAGCCGCCGATAAACATCAATCCCACCATAAGAAACAGGCTCGTCTCACGCAGTATGGAAATATCAACAGAATTGAATCCCGCAGTCCTGCATGTAACAGACTGAAAAAAAGCATTAAGCAATTTGTCGCTTATTACCATGCCAGTTAATGAATTACCGCGCTCTAAAACGAAAAACACAGCAGTGCCTAAAATAATCAGAAAAAGTGTAGCTGTAAGAACAATTTTTGAATGAAGCGATAAAATAATTTGGGGATGATTTTTAACTTTTCGGTATTTCCAGAACAGGTAAATGTTATGTACAATCTCACTCATTACAAAAAAACCTATGCCGCCGAAAATTATCTCGGCAGAAATAACCGAAAGCACTAATTTATTATGAGAGAACCCGATCAAATTATCGGAATAAAGAGAAAAACCTGCGTTACAGAATGCGGAAATCGAATGAAATACGGCATCCCACAACCCGTGAGCAAAATTTCCCCTAACTGCATAAAACTCAGGAAAAAGAACTGCCGCTGCAATCATTTCAACGGTAAAGGAATATATCAAAATTCTAAGCAGAATACTTTTTATTGAAAGTTTTGAATGTACGGAATACAAATCCATCAAAGCGAACTGCCATCGCACGGAAAGTTTCCTTCCAAGTAAAAAAGCAAATGTTACGGAAATGGTCATTACACCCAAGCCGCCGAGCTGAATAAGCACAGCTATGATGAACTGACCGAAATGAGAAAATACGCCCGGCACATCAACTGTCACAAGACCCGTAACACAGACAGCCGACGTGGAAATAAACAGTGCATCAATAAATTTAATTTCTTTAACAAGAGATACAGGCATGGAGAGAATAAAAGCTCCCGCAACAATCAATATCACAAAACTGAATATGATTTTAAAAACGGGATTAACCGGAAGGGTGTATTTTTTATAATTATTCATATAACAGAAAAAAAGAGCATTTCTGCTCTTTTCCCTATTTGGGCGATGACGGGATCGAACCGCCGACATTCTGCTTGTAAGGCAGACGCTCTCCCAGCTGAGCTAATCGCCCTTTTTTTCATCTTCGTATCTGCTTTCTTTGAACATTATTGAAAATCTCGCTGGTACGTCAATCGTTTTTTTTGCAATTGGCGAGTAAATTTTTCTGCTTTTTTTTTCGGCCCTGTAAAAAGTTCCGAATTTTCTCAGCTCGATTCTCTCGCCTTCAGTAACCTTCTGTGAAACCACAGAAAGAAACATATCAACAACTTCCGCAACGTCCTTTTTGTTTAAATTCTCAACCTTATTCCAAATGATATCAACAATATCATTTTTGCGCAAAGAACTGCCTACTTAACAACCGAATTAATCATTTTAGCAAGTCTTGATTTAAGTCTTGCAGCTTTTTTCCAGTGAATAAGTCCTTTTCTTGCAGCGCTGTCTAGATTTTTGTCTACACTGCTCTTATTTGTAGATAGAACTTCCTTAGTTGCTTTTTCTGAAGCAGATGAACGCAATTTCTTAATTGAAGTTCTCAAAGCAGACTTCATTGAAGAGTTTTTCACTCTGCGTTTTTCGCTCTGTCTGATTCTTTTTCTTGCTGAACTTGTATTTGCCAACTTTTTTACCCTAATAAATCAAATATTAATCATATATGGAAAGACTTGCTTTTTGTGTCAATAAAAATAACAAATGAAACTTTTTAAATTACATCAGACTAAAGAAGTCAAAATAAGTATGCCATTTTTTGTAACAGCAATAGTCTCCTCAAACTGAGCAGAAAGAGAACCGTCTTTTGTTACCGCAGTCCAACCGTCAGAAAGTGTTACCAATTCACGTTTTCCCGTATTTATTATAGGCTCTACTGCAATAACAAGTCCTTCGGCTATCCGCAAACCGGTTTTTTCCTTGCCGTAATGAAGAACGACCGGGGGTTCATGAGCGGCAAATCCGACTCCGTGTCCGCAGAATTCCCTGACAACAGAGCATTTTCTTGAATTAACGTATTTTTCAACAGCGGAACCGATATCTCCTAAAAAATTTCCGGCTTTCGCCTGTTCAATTCCTTCCGCAAGAGCGATTTGAGCAGTTTCAATCAGTCTTTGCGCTTCAGAAGATATTTTCCCGCATGCAAAAGTTCTGCATCCATCGGCAAAATAACCGTTTTTTGATGCGCCTATGTCAATTTTAACAATATCTCCTGTCTTAATTTTCTTTTTCTTATGGGGAATCCCATGAACAGCTTCATGATTGATGGAAATGCAGCTTGAATAAGCATAATTCTGCATAGTCTTAAATGAAGCACGACAAGCATGCTTGTTTAAAAATGATTCTATGTAAGTATCAATTTCGAACGCGCTAGCCGAAGCCAGATCGGTTTTCGAGATCTCTTCAAAAAGTTCTGCAATTACTCTTCCAGCATCTGCAATACGCTTTATATCTTCCGGTGATTTGAGTTTCACACCGGAAGATTTCAATGATAATTTACTCATTATCCGGAATATATTCAGCTTCTTCTTCCGGAACAGCTTTTACTTCCGGCGGCTCTTTGGAAACTTTAACTTCCTTAACTTCTTTTATCTCTTTAACCTTTTCTTTTTTTGACACGGCAGGCTCATCTTCAACCAGACCGGCCGCGGCCCTAACCTTGCGCTCGACCTCAGCCAGAATGGAAGGGTTCTCTGCAAGATATTTTTTGACGTTTTCTCTTCCCTGACCGATCTTATCCTCACCGTAAGAATACCATGTTCCGCTTTTCTTCAGGATATTAAATTCAGTACCCAAATCAACAAGCCCGCCTGTCTTCGAAATACCCTCATTGAACATCATATCAAATTCAGCTTTCTTGAAAGGAGGCGCAACCTTATTCTTCACAACTTTAACACGAACACGGTTTCCGATTGAATCCTCACCGACTTTCAATGTTTCAATTTTACGGATATCAAGACGTACGGATGCATAAAACTTAAGAGCATTACCCCCTGTTGTTGTTTCAGGCGAACCGAACATGACACCGATCTTATGTCGGATCTGATTTATGAAAATAACAGTGCAATTGGTTTTAGCAATAATACCTGTAAGTTTTCTTAATGCCTGACTCATCAGACGGGCCTGAAGACCCATATGAGAATCTCCCATATCGCCGTCGATTTCAGCCTTGGGAACAAGTGCTGCAACCGAATCTATTACAATTATATCAACAGCTCCCGAACGGACCAGTGATTCGCATATTTCAAGAGCTTCTTCACCTGTATCAGGCTGCGAAACAAGAAGATCATCAGTTTTTACTCCGAGCTTCAACGCGTAAACAGGATCAAGAGCATGCTCCGCATCGATAAAAGCAGCCATTCCGCCTGTCTTCTGGCATTCTGCAACTATATGCAGAGTCAAAGTCGTTTTACCCGAGGACTCAGGGCCGTATATTTCAATAATTCTTCCTTTAGGAATACCGCCGATTCCCAAAGCTATATCCAATTCAAGCGAACCTGTACTTATCGCATCGACCTTAACTTTGGCGCTTTGATCGCCAAGTTTCATTATCGACCCTTTTCCGAACTGTTTTTCTATCTGCGCAATGGCAGAATCAATGGCCTGCGCTTTTTGATTGAGTTCTTTCTGATCTGCCATATAAATCTCCTTATCGTTTGTATAGTACTATAATTATAATTGCAACAATTCCGTCAAATACAATTTGCCCTTAATCAAAAAGCCTGTCAATCAAAAGGAGGCCCCCTGCCGGACTGACAGAACAGACAAGAAATCCGGCAGGGAAGCAAATGGAATTAACAAACAATAATTAATACGTATTTCAGATTTTTTTTTCGCAAAAATATGAAAAATAATCACTCATTTCACATTAATTTTAAGCACCCAAAAGTCTTTCGTTTAATCCCTTGACAAATACCTTCTAAATTGTTCCCTTATCATGTATTTTTTGCATCGAAGGGGAATCATGAGAACAATTGCCATTCTTAACAACAAAGGCGGAGTCGGAAAAACGACCAGCACCGTAAATATTGCTGCGGCAATGCAGATTCTCGGCAAAAAAGTCCTCGTAATCGACATAGACCATCAGGCCCAGGCTACTTATCACTTCGGACTGTCTGCCAGTGATGTCAAGTTTACAATATTTGAAGCTTTAAAGGGAGAAGTCAGTTTCGATGACGCTAAAATTGACCGAAACGGGATCGATATTCTTCCTTCAAAAAATGATCTCAAGGATCTCGATTTTCTTCCGTTTCCTGCGAAAGAATTTCTTCTTAAAGAGGTGATGGAAAAGGTTAAGGGATATGATTATGTTCTGATCGACTGCCCCCCTTCTCTCGGAATACTTACTCTAAACGCTCTTACCTATGCGTCTGAAATTATAGTTCCGCTTCAACTTGAGTTCCTGCCTTTTCACGGAATGTATAACTTATTTGAAGGTGTTCAGATGGTTAAACAGCGTCTGAACAAGGGTATTGAAGTAACAGGTATCATCGGCACAATGTACAATGCCGCAAAGTCAATCAACCGCGAAGTCTTAAGTGAAACGGATGAACGTCTTCCGGGGAAATTGTACCAAACTCTTGTGCGTGAAAATGTTGCCTTACAGGAAGCCCCAAGCTGGGGAAAAACGATATTCGAATACAAATCAGACAGCAACGGTGCTGCTGATTACATGAATCTCACAAAAGAAATCGTTGCCCAGGGCTGAATATTCATCTTATTATCTCGCTTCTGCATTTCAGCAATTCAATTTCTTCCAAAATTTCTGTTTTCATTTTTATAGAATCAGCAAGAATTCCATCTATCACACTCATCAGCCTGTCAGCAGCAAGGACGCGCGGTATAAAAACATAATCCGCACCTTCTGCATACATCTTAAGAGCGCGTTCTATACTTTCCGCAGTAACTATTATTTTTGCATTAGGACATACATCACGCATATGCCTTATTATTTTAAGATTATCGGTTCCAACCAAAATGGTGTCTGGAATAGTTGATACGACAATTTTCACATCATGAATTCCTGCATGATAAAGTGTATCAAGATGACTGATGTCACCGTAAACTACTTTTACACCGACGCTCTGCAAAGACTCATGAATTTCAGGATTAAAATCTACGACCACAATTTTATCCTTCAGCGATGAATCCCCTTCTTCCATACTGAGCACTTCACTCAATAGAGAACTTGCCATTCTGTGAAAACCTAGAATGACAATCTCTTTACCTGGTGTCGCTTCATCATCATGAACTGCCGGAGAAATTTCCTTAAGGCCCGCCTTTTTCAAAACGAATGAAACAGATTTCTGTATAGCGTCATTATACTTAATCATATAAGTTGAAAGCGCAGAAGT
>JAKJGA010000047.1 GCA_022704645.1 Spirochaetota bacterium | reverse complement strand
GCAAGGTTGAAAACGAAGAAGGCGCAGTATGGGAAGTTCTCGAGCAGGTAATCGCTGAGCATCCGGTTCTTCTTAACCGTGCTCCGACTCTTCACCGTCTCGGAATCCAGGCGTTTGAACCTGTTCTTGTAGAAGGAAAGGCAATCAGACTGCATCCGCTCGTATGTCATGCTTATAATGCAGACTTTGACGGTGACCAGATGGCGGTTCACGTTCCGCTCTCTCCTCGTGCACAGCTCGAGTGCTGGACATTGATGCTTTCTGCTAACAATCTTCTTTCACCTGCTAACGGTGAACCGGTTGTTACTCCGTCACAGGATATAATTCTCGGTATATATTACCTTACAAGCCAGCTTCCTCACAAAGAGGGAGATCCTGTTAAATGTTTCGATTCGCTTGATGATATTGAGCGCGCTGTAGACAGAGGAACTTTTGATTATAGAAATAAAATCAAATTTTATCCTGCAGAAGGCGAGCCTTTTGAAACAACAGGCGGAAGACTGATTTTTAACAAGATTATGCCTGAAGGATATAAATTTGTTAACTATGTCTGCGGTAAAAAAGAAATTTCAAAAATCATCGCTGATATTTTTGACAAGTTCGGCTTAGCTGTAACTGTTAAGATGCTTGATGATGTCAAGAGTCTCGGTTACAGATACGGAACATATTTTGCGCCTACAATTGCCGTTTCTGATATCATCGTTCCGAAAGAAAAATATGAAATGGTTGAAAAAGCCAATAAGGAAATTGAAAAGGTTGAAGAAGAATACCGTTTCGGTATGAGAACAAATGAAGAAAGATTCAACCTTGTCGTAAATAAATGGACTTCGGTTAATGACCAGATTACAAAAGTAATGATGGAAAACATTGCAAAAGACCAGGAAGGTTTTAACAATATTTATATCATGGCACAGTCAGGAGCACGTGGATCAAGCCAGCAGATTAAACAGCTTGCGGGTATGCGCGGACTGATGTCGAAACCGAGCGGTGATATCATCGATATTCCGATCCGTTCAAACTTTAAAGAAGGTCTTAACGTACTCGAGTACTTTATTTCAACAAACGGTGCGAGAAAAGGTCTTGCCGATACCGCTCTCAAAACTGCGGATGCCGGTTATCTTACACGCCGTCTTGTAGATATTTCTCAGGATGTTGTTGTAACTGAAGATGATTGCGGAACTACTGTCGGTATCGACATATCTGCGATCAAAGAAGGTGATGAAGTTGTTGAAACTCTCGGTTCACGTGTAATCGGAAGAACTCTTCTTTATGATCTGTATCATCCGGTAACAAATGAGATTATTGCAAATGCAGATCAGATTATAACAAAGGATCTTGCAGAAAAAATAGACGAACTTCATATTGATACAATTGAAATACGTTCGGTATTAACTTGCGAATCGCGTCATGGAACATGCGCAAAATGCTATGGTCAGAACCTCGGTACTTCAATGGCTGTTAATATCGGTGAAGCAGTCGGAACAATTGCCGCTCAGTCAATCGGTCAGCCGGGAACTCAGCTTACAATGAGAACTTTCCATATCGGCGGTATCGCATCAGGTAAGGTTGAAGAAGGTGAAATCCGTTTCGGTTACCCTGTTTTCGTTAAAAACATGACTTTCAGAACCATTCTTACTGATGATAAAAAAGTAATATCTGTAAGAAGAGGTTATCTCGAAGTTCAGCGCGTTGTTGCCGAGTACAGTCTTGATAACGGTGAAAAGATTACAGCAAAAGAAGGCGACAAGATCTATCCAGGATCAAAAATCGCCACTAAAGATAAAGAAGCAGTTCTTTCAAAGACATCCGGTTTTGTTAAAATTGATGGAAACAAACTCTATGTATTGGGCGACATCAATCTTAAACCGATTAATGTCGGTACAGAAATTCTCTGCCAGATAGATAAATTCTATGACAGAAATTCAGTAATCGCGGCATTCGACCCTCTTCTTGAGCCGATCGTTACTGAAATTGACGGTACTGTTGAATTCGTCGATGTTGAACTCAATAAGAGTATGATCGAAGAACTTGACCCTGTAACTAATCAGAAGAAGAGATTTATTGTAGAGTATAAAACAGAAAAACTTCAGCCGCGCATAAACGTTTATGCTACGCCTGATGCTGAACCTACAACTTATCTTCTTCCTAAGGGCGCGCATCTTGTTGTTGAAGATAAGATGAAGGTAAGAGCTGGTGCGATTCTTTCGAAGATTCCGAAAGAAGCTGAAAAAACAAAGGATATCACAGGCGGTCTTCCGCGTGTTGCCGAACTTTTTGAAGCAAGAGTTCCTAAAGATAAAACTACTCTTTCTGAAATTGACGGAAAGGTTGTTATCGGCGACACTGTTAAGAACAAGCGTAAGATCAAAGTTGTTAATGATGAAGAAGAAAGAGAATATTCAATTCCTGCTTCTAAGTTCCTACGTGTTCAGGACGGAGATATAATCCGCAAGGGTGAAAAAATTGATGACGGTCCGGTTGATCCGCATGATATTCTTAAAATCATGGGTATCCGTGAACTTCAGAAATTCCTTGTTAATGAAGTTCAGGCGGTTTACAGACTTCAGGGTGTAGGAATTAACGATAAGCATATTGAAATTATCGTTCGTCAGATGCTTCGTAAAGTTAGAATTACTGAACCGGGTGATACTTCGTTTGTAATTGAACAGATTGCTGACAAGTTTGAATTCAAAGACGAAAACGAACGGGTTACTAATGAGGGCG
Organism: Spirochaetota bacterium; assembly: GCA_022704645.1. GTDB lineage: Bacteria > Spirochaetota > UBA4802 > UBA4802 > JAFGJZ01 > JAKJGA01. The sequence continues at coordinate 8,273 of JAKJGA010000047.1, read as the reverse complement.
GTTCGCCTTGCGGTGCAGAACCGGTTCTTATGGGTATTACTAAAGCGGCGTTGAATACTGAATCGTTTATTTCAGCTGCGTCTTTTCAGGAAACAACCCGTGTCCTTACCGATGCGGCAATAAAAGGAAAGGTCGATCATCTCCGCGGATTGAAAGAGAACGTAATCATCGGTCATCTAATTCCTGCTGGAACAGGTATGCCGGATTACAGAGACTGCGATGTTTATCAGCATGCTGTCGGCGATATGGATTTTACCGAAGAAGAACTTAAAATGATGGAAACAGAGGATGAATATCCGCGCATGGATGATGAAAATCAGCCTCAGCCTGTTCCGGTTCCTCTGATGAAAGATCCGATTCCTCTGGATGAACTTCCGGATGATGACGAAGAAGAAGATGATGAGGATTTCGCAGACGAGGATATTTCAGACGAAGAGTAAAATATACAGTTCCGGGAATTAATTTCCCGGAACTTGATTAATTTTATTGACAAAGAACTGCCGTAAAGTGAGATTGCAAAAACTAACGGTGAAATTATCTTTTTATATAGGTTTAAGGAGCAAAAATGCCTACTATTAATCAGTTGATAAGAAAAGGGCGTGAGTCGAAAAACAGAGGAACTAAATCCCCTGCTTTGAAGTCTTGTCCGCAGAAAAGAGGAGTTTGTACACGTGTAATGACTGTTACTCCTAAAAAACCGAATTCGGCTCTTAGAAAAGTTGCCCGTGTTCGTCTTACAAACGGTATCGAAGTTACAGCATACATTCCGGGTGTTGGTCATAATCTTCAGGAGCACTCTGCAGTACTTGTCAGAGGCGGAAGAATTAAGGATTTGCCGGGTGTGCGTTATCATATAGTGAGAGGAGCTCTTGATACTCTCGGTGTTGACGGCCGTAAAAAATCGCGTTCTAAATACGGCGCAAAGAGACCTAAAGCGTAAACGATAAAAGAGGATAGATATGCCAAGAAGAAGAAGACCAGTTAAAAGAGAAGTACTTCCTGATCCTAAGTTCAACAGCCAGTTGATTTCCAAATTTGTCAATGTAATGATGTATGACGGAAAGAAAGGAATAGCAGAAAAAGCATTTTACGATGCTATGGATTTTATACAGAAGAAAACTGAGCAGACTCCTGTTGAAGTTTTTGAAAAGGCTCTTGAAAATGTTAAGCCGCTTGTTGAAGTTAAGTCAAGACGTGTCGGCGGAGCAACTTATCAGGTTCCTATCGAAATCAGAGCTGAAAGAAGACAGGCTCTTGCTATCAGATGGATAATTATAGCGTCGCGTGCAAGAAGCGAAAAAACTATGTGTCAGAAGCTTGCAGGTGAATTGATGGATGCTTTTAATAATACAGGCGCATCGATCAAAAAGAAAGAAGATACTCACCGTATGGCTGAAGCAAACAAAGCTTTTGCTCATTACAAATTCTGATTTGTCTTAGATTAAATATATAGTGCCAGGTGTCTGCCTGGCATTTTTTGTTGAAGCGGGTGAAAAATGGGAAGGGATCTGCCTTTACATCGTACAAGAAATATCGGAATAATGGCTCATATAGATGCCGGAAAGACGACACTTTCTGAGCGTATTCTTTTCTATACAGGTAAAACTCATAAAATCGGTGAAGTTCATGAAGGCAGTGCCGAGATGGACTGGATGATTCAGGAGAAAGAACGCGGAATTACCATTACTGCGGCTGCTACAACATGTTTCTGGAAAAATACACGAATTAATTTAATAGATACTCCGGGTCACGTTGACTTTACAGTTGAAGTTGAGCGGTCTCTCCGTGTCCTTGATTCCGCGATAGCTGTTTTTGACGCAGTCCATGGTGTTGAACCTCAATCCGAGACGGTTTGGCGCCAGGCTGATAAATACCATATTCCGCGTCTTTGTTTTGTGAATAAAATGGACAGAATCGGTGCTGATTTCAATAACACTGTTCATATGATCATAAAAAAGCTGAATGCGCTTCCTGTAGTAGTTCAGTTTCCTTGCGGCGCGGAGGATAATTTTTCCGGAGCTATAGACGTTATTGCAGGCAAAATGATTGTTAACTCCGGCGATAAAGGTGAAGAACTCGTTGAATCTGATATTCCTGCAGAGTATGTGGACGAATACCGCCGCAGACACGAGGAAATGATTGATCTGTTGACCGGCTTTGATGATGAACTGATGGAAAAAGTTCTGGCGGAAAATGTAACGGTTGAAGATGTTAAAAAATCACTCAGGGGATTGGTGATCTCATCAAAGATTTTCCCTGTTTTTTGCGGAACTGCCCTTAAAAATAAAGGTGTTCAGCCTCTCCTTGATGCTGTTATAGATTATCTTCCTTCTCCGAAGGATGTCGGAGCTGTTAAAGGTCATGATCCGAAAAATCTTGAAAATATAATAACCCGTGAGCCGGAAGACAAAGAACCATTGTCCGCGCTTCTTTTCAAAATACATTCAGATCCGTATGTCGGAAAACTTTCTTTCATTAGAATTTATTCGGGTGAATTAAAGGTCGGCGACAGTGTCTTGTGTGTCAATTCCGGGAAAAAAGAGCGTATTCAGAAAATTATCCGTATGCATGCAAATGACAGGGAAGAGGTAAAAGAAGCTTTTTCCGGAGATATCGTTGCATTGGTCGGTATGAAATTTTCAAGAACAGGTGATACATTAACTGCGGAATCTAATCCGGTAATCCTTGAAAAAATGGATTTTCCGGATCCTGTAATATCTGTTGCAATTGAGCCGAAGACTAAAGCTGATCAGGATAAGTTATTTCAGTCTCTTGACCGTTTGATGGAGGAAGATCCGACTTTTCAGGTGAAAAAAGATCCTGATACCGGGCAAAATCTGATTTCGGGCATGGGAGAACTCCATCTTGAAATTATTGCCGACCGGTTAATTCGGGAATTTTCAGTAAATGCAAATGTCGGAAAACCGCAGGTAACATATAAAGAAACTATTTCATCTGAAGCTGTTGTTGAGAAATTGTATGAACATATAATTTCAGGAAAAAATAACAAGGCTCTTGTCAAGATTCGCGTTATTCCTAATTCGAACGGCGCAGGTATTGCGTTTACAAACACTTTGCCGCCGGAAATTTTAGCACCGAATCTTGTGCAGGCTGTTTCTGAAGGCGTGAACGATGCTTCTCAGGCGGGAGTTCTTGCCGGTTTTAAAATGGATGATATTATTGTAGAGCTTGTTGGAGCAGAGTATTTTGAGAATGAGTCGACTGAGCTTTCATACAGAATTGCCGTCAATATGGCTTTAAAAGAAGCGTGTCAGAAGGCAAATCCTGTCCTTCTTGAGCCGATAATGCGTCTTGAAGTTGTTCTTCCTGATGAATATACCGGTGATGTTATAAATGATATCAGCACACGAAAAGGACGCGTTGAATCAATAGATATGCGCGGACATCTTAAAGTTGTTGATGCCTATGTACCTCTTTCGGAAATGTTCGGTTATTCTACGAGTGTCCGTTCAATAAGCCAGGGAAGAGCTTCGTACACGATGCAGTTTTCCCGTTACGAAATAGTGCCGAAAAACAAGGCTGAAATGATTGTAAATAGAATAATGGGGCGCGTTTTTTAGGTTTTTTGGAAATATATAAAAATTTCAATTAATCGAAATTTTTTTTGGATTAATTGGTTGACAGTAAACGGGTATATTTTTTTAATTCATTCACCTTCGTTCATCGAAGGCTGTCTATTGTTTGCTTAAAAACGGAATAAGAAAAACAAGGAAATAGGAGAAATAAAATGGCTAAAGAAAAATTCGACAGGTCGAAACCACACGTAAACGTGGGAACCATCGGTCACGTTGACCATGGCAAGACTACATTGACTTCTAGTATTACTAACGTATTTGCCGCTGTTTACGGCGGAGCTAACAAAGCCGTTGCATTCGAAAATATCGATAATGCTCCGGAAGAAAGAGAGCGCGGTATCACTATTGCGACTTCTCATCAGGAATATCAGACTCCTGCTAGACATTATGCTCACGTTGACTGTCCTGGTCACGCTGACTATGTAAAAAACATGATCACGGGTGCTGCTCAGATGGATGCTGCAATTCTTGTTGTTGCTGCTACTGACGGTCCTATGCCTCAGACTAAGGAACACGTTCTTCTTGCTCGTCAGGTAAACGTTCCTTACATTATCGTTTTCTTGAATAAAGTTGATATGCTTGATGCTTCTGACAGAGAAGAGCTTGTTGAACTTGTAAAAGAAGAAGTTAAAGATCTTCTTGTTAAAAACGGTTTCTCTGCTGATTCTCCAATCGTTCCTGGTTCTGCGCTTAGAGCTCTTGAAGATATCGCAGCTGGAAAAAAAGATTCTGAGTGGGTTAAGGCAATTCTTGCTATTGGCGAAGCTCTTGATACTTTCGTACCGACTCCTGAAAGACCAATCGACAAACCTTTCCTTATGCCTGTAGAGGACGTATTCTCTATCACCGGCCGTGGAACTGTTGTAACTGGAAGAGTTGAAAGAGGTAAGGTTAAAGTTAACGAAGAAATCGAAATCATCGGTTTCAAAGAAACTAAGAAAGCAGTTGTTACCGGCGTTGAAATGTTCAGAAAGCTTCTTGATGAAGGTCTTGCTGGTGATAACGTTGGATGTCTTCTTCGCGGTGTAGCAAAAGAAGATGTTGAAAGAGGTCAGGTTCTTGCTAAACCGGGTTCTGTAACTCCTCATACAAAATTTGATTGTGAAGTCTATATTCTTTCTAAAGAAGAAGGCGGAAGACACACTCCATTCTTTAATAACTATCGTCCACAGTTCTATTTCAGAACAACTGACGTAACTGGTATCATCCAGCTTCCTGAAGGTGTTGAAATGGTTATGCCTGGCGATAACATCAAAATGGTTATCGAGCTTATCACTCCGGTTGCAATGGAAGAAACTCTTCGTTTCGCGATCAGAGAAGGCGGAAGAACTGTTGGTGCCGGTGTTGTAACAAAAATCGTCGCTTAATAGTAAAAAGGTTGATTAATAACGCTTATGAAACGATATTGGTCAAGCTCACAGAGAGCTTGACCAATTCTATGTAATGTTAAATTTGAGGGAATATTGTGGCTAAGAATGCAACTAAAATGATACGCGTGAAGCTTAAATCTTTCGATGTTAAGGTTCTCGACAAGTCGGCGGCTATGATTGTTGCTACGACTAATAGAATTGGTGCGAAAGTTGCGGGTCCAGTTCCTCTTCCTACAAAGGTTGAGAAATTTTGTGTTCTGAGATCGCCGCATGTTAATAAGGAGTCTCGTGAGCAGTTTGAAATAAGGACTCATAAAAGACTTGTTGATATCATAGATCCTAGTACTGATACGGTTGAAGCTTTAATGAAGCTTGAACTTCCAGCAGGTGTTTCCGTAGATATCAAATTGTAAATCGTTTTGATTGTTCCGGCAGTTGATGCCGAAACGTAATAAAATTGTTAGAAATTGTTGAAAGAAAATAATTGGTGTTTGGCAGGATTTTGTCATGAGAAAGGCGTTGATCGGAAAAAAAATCGGAATGACTCAGCTTTTTGCTGAAGATGGTTCAATGGTTCCAGTAACAGTTGTTGAGCTTGGTCCGAATGTTGTTGTGCAGAAAAAGACTGCCGATAAAGATGGTTACGAGTCAATAAAACTTGGTTTTGGCGATGTTAAGGAAAAAGATCTTACTAAGGCTCTTGCCGGTGAGTTTAAAAAGAGAAATGTTGCTGAGATGAAAAAATCTCTGAGAGAAGTTGATTTGTTCGATTCTTCATTTGAAGTCGGCAGCGTTTTGACTTGTGATATTTTTTCTGAAAATGATTTTGTAGATGTTGAAGGTGTTTCTAAAGGAAAAGGTTTCCAGGGAACAATGAAACGTCACAATTTTAAAGGCGGACGCGCTTCTCACGGTTCTTCTTTTCATCGTGCTCCGGGTTCAATGGGTTGCAGAACTTATCCGGGAGAAGTTTGGAAAGGTAAAAAGATGGCGGGACGTATGGGTACCGACACTGTTACTGTAAAAAATTTGAAAGTTATGAAAGTTTTGAAAGAGAAGAATACGATTCTTGTTTCAGGAGCTATACCTGGCAGAAGAAATTCTCTTGTACTCGTAAAGGGAAAATAAAGGATACTGATAGAGGAAGACAATGTTAATAGATAAGTATTCCATAGATGGGCAGAAGCTCGGACAGGTCGAATTGAATGATTCTGTTTTTGCAGCCGAAATTAATGATGTGCTTTTGTATGAGTTTATAAAGGCGGCAAATGCTAATCTTCGTCAGGGAACTCATTCTACTAAAGAACGTTCTTTTGTGAGCGGCGGTGGAAAGAAACCTTGGAAGCAGAAAGGAACAGGTCGTGCCCGTCAGGGATCGATCAGATCTCCGCAGTGGAGAGGCGGTGGAATAGTTTTTGGTCCAAGACCAAGATCTTATAAAGTTGAACTTCCGAAAAGCCTTAAGTCTGCAGCATATCGTTCGATTTTCTCTGTAAAAGCGAAAGAAAGTGCACTTAAAGTTATTGCCGACTTTGATGTAGAATCAGGTAAGACTAAGGATATGCAGAATATTCTTAATAAACTTGGCGTTGAGCGCGGTGTTCTTGTTGCGCTTGATCGTGATGTTAAAACTAGACGAGCTATAAGAAATATTGCCGGTGTTAAGTATAATGATGCAAAACTTATCAACGGAAGAGATATTTTTTATTCAAAACAGCTTCTTATGACTGAAGGCGCTGTGAAATATATTAACGAAAAGTATTCGAAGGTGAAATAAAATGAACCTCAACGATGTTATATTAAAGCCTGTAATCACTGAGAAATCCACAATGCTTAATGCTGACAGAAAATATGTCTTCAAAGTAGCTATGGATTCTAATAAATCTCTTGTTAAACAGGCTGTTAAATTAGTTTTCGGTGTTACACCGGAAGATGTAAACGTTATTAACGTTAGAACTCGTAAAAAGCGCACTAAATTCGGTATCGGAAGAAAACCGATCTGGAAAAAGGCGATTATTACTCTTAAGAAAGACGATAAAATTGAATTGTTTGATAATAAATAATAATAGGGTTTTGTACGATGGCATTAAAAAAGTTTAGACCAGTAACTCCTACTCTTCGATATAAGACCGTTCTTGTTTTCGATGAGATTACAGAAGAGAAGCCTCATAAAGCACTGACTTCAGGCTATGTTCAGAAAGCAGGTCGCGGTGCTAAAGGTCAGATTTCCGTAAGAAGAAAAGGCGGCGGGCATAAGAAAAAGTACAGAGTAATTGACTTCAAAAGAGATAAATTTGATATCCCTGGCGTAGTTGAGTCTATACAGTACGATCCGAACAGAACTGCGAATATTGCTCTTGTTTGTTATAAAGACGGTGAAAGACGTTATATTATTGCCCCTAAATCTGTTAAAGTCGGTGATTCGATTCTTTCAGGAAATTCAGTTGAAGTTAAACCCGGCAATACTATGCCTTTGAAGAATATCCCTGTCGGTACTAACATCTATAATATAGAACTTCATGTTGGTAAAGGCGGTCAGATCGCAAGATCAGCAGGTTCTTTTGCACAGATTTCCGGTCTTGAAGGCGATTATTGCCTAGTTAAGCTTCCTTCAGGCGAGCTTAGAAAGATTCATGGTGATTGTTTGGGAACAATCGGTGAAGTTGGAAATGCCGATCACATGAATGTTACTGTTGGTAAAGCCGGAAGATCGCGTTGGCTTGGTAAACGTCCTAAGGTTAGAGGTGTTGTAATGAACCCTGTTGACCATCCATTGGGCGGTGGTGAAGGTAGAACAAGCGGTGGTAGACATCCTGTTTCTCCAACTGGTGTACCGGCTAAAGGATACAAGACAAGAAAGAAGAAAAAATATAGTAATAACATGATAATCAGCAGAAGGAAATAATTATGGCTAGATCGTTAAAAAAAGGACCTTATGTCGACATGAATCTTTTCAAGAAGGTTGAAGAGCTTAATTCTACAAATCAGAAGAAATCTCTGAAAACTTGGTCGAGAAGATCTACAATATTTCCGGAAATGCTTGGACATACCATAATGGTTCACAACGGAAAAAACTTTATTCCTGTTTATGTTACTGAGAATATGGTTGGACACAAGCTTGGAGAGTTTGCTTTGACCAGAAATTATCGCGGTCATACAAGTAAAGACGACAAATTGGCTAAGAAGAAGAAATAATAATCGGCTAGAAGGAATTAAAGATGGAATACAGAGCGATAGCAAAAACAGTAAGAATATCTCCGTATAAGGCAAGACTAGTTGCCAATGTTGTGAGAGGATATTCTTATCC
>JAKJGA010000266.1 GCA_022704645.1 Spirochaetota bacterium | reverse complement strand
CAGTGGTAACGAGCAGCAATGCCGGAAATATTGAGAAGTCATACGATTTCGGAACGAACATCGTGATCATCAGCACCAGCATCGAAATCATGATGCTGACTGCTAGAAGGAAGTCGAGCATGAAAGTCGGCAATGGAATGACAAGCATGCCCACGACGGCGATTATGCCGACGGCAAGCAGAGTTTCTTTATTCTTAAGCCAGTCAAGATTAATGCTGTTATCTGCCACTTTTACCTCCTTGAAAAATCATCACATCGCGTCTTTGAGTTTTCCGTTCTCATAAAGAATTCTGTATAATTCTACAACCGCGGAATAAAGATCCGCCGGGATTATGTCTCCTACTTCAAGACGCTTATACATTTCCTGCGCTAAAGGGCGGTTCTCAATAATCATCACGTCATTTCCCTTTGCTATCTCTCTAATCTTTAGCGCAATATAGTCAACACCTTTTGCAACTACAGCAGGCGCTGAATTGTTTTTTTCGCGGTCCCACTTAAGCGCAACAGCAAAATGAGTAGGATTTGTAACAACAACATCCGCTTTAGGGACGTTTTTGATCATGGAGCGGGTTAAAATCTGTCTTTGCATCTCTTTTAAGCGCGCTTTAACATGCGGATCTCCGACAGTTTCCTTCATTTCCTGCTTTATGTCCTGCTTGGACATCTTTATCGACTCTATAAACTCACGTTTCTGGAAAAGATAATCCGGAATTGCCATAACAATCAAGAGAACCAAACTCCAGATTAGAATCTTGAAGGCAATAAAAAGAACATCCCTCAATGAAGCCGCAATAGAAATATCCGGAGTACTAAGAACAGTATCGAATTCATTAAGAATAATCAAATAGGAACAAAGTCCTATGATAACAATCTTGATAATCGATTTGAAAAGATTAAACCCGACCCTTTTGGAAAAAAGCGTCTTTTTTATCATTTCAGCAGGATTGAATTTAATCTTCGAAAGATCAAAACTTAACGGATGTGTTGAAATCTGAAATCCGACCTGCATAATATTCGAAATAAGCGCAGCAATAATCGTCATCAGAAAAATCGGAAGAAGCACAGCTGCCAGAGTCTCAAGAACCCTTGCGCCTTCAATATACATCGTTTTTTCCGTAAGAGAAAATGATCCGAAATTATCAAGGTAATAAACAGTAATCCGGGCGACCTTGTCATATATCCATCCGCCCATGAAAAAAACCGTAAGAACACCGACAATCATAACCGCGTTCTGTGGAAGTTCCTCTGATTTTGCAACCTGACCTTTTTCACGCGCCTCGCGGATTCGCTTCTCGGTCGGGTCCTCTGTTCTGCCTTCGTCTTCGGCGGCAAAGAGCTGCAGATCGAATTTGACTAAGTCAAGATCGGCTTCGGATGAAATTACAAATATTTTAAATTTATCCGTCACTTCGGCCATGCCTGAACAACCCCCATCACAAAGGTAAAAGTTCTTTCAAGCGAAACTTTCATAATTCGGATAATCATCGGAGAAAGCAGAGCAAGCATCGCAAACGCCACCATTATTTTAACCGGAAAACCCAGCATCATTACATTCATCTGAGGAGCCGCCTTCGACAAGACTCCCATCGCAATTGAAATTAGAAATACAGTCGCTACCACAGGAAGTGCGATTTTAAAAGCTACTACAAACATTCCGCTGAAAGAATAGATCAAGTGTTTTGTAAAAAATTCACCCTCACCGAGAGGAAAAACAGGCGCGTACTCAAAAGACCGGTAGATCGCCTTTATCATAAAATGATGACCGTTGATGTATAAAAAAACAAGCAGTCCGATCATGTTCTTAATCTGGCCGATTATCGGAATGGATATCTGTGCAAGAGGATCCATAACTTCACTCATTCCGAACCCGATCTGAACAGCAAAATACTGACCCGACAACTGGAAGGCGGAAAATATAATTGAAGCAAGAAAACCTATAAAAAGACCGATTGCAATTTCCCTGAGCACGAAGACGGAATACAATCCCATGTTGGAAGTTATTCCGTACGTTCCTTTTGCTACCATGGGAAATATAATCATGCTGACGAGAAAGCCCAATAATGCACGTGTGCGGAACGGAATCAGGTCACTCGAAAAAAAAGGCGCAATCAGAAACATTGATGTCATGCGGATCATCACAAGAAGAAAAGTCTGGAAATTGTTTACAAAATATTCCATTGACTACATCATACCGCCGAGTTTTGATATCATCATAAATATTTTACGGGTATAATCAGTAAGCATGCTTATCATCCAGCCCGCGAAAAATATTATTGCCACAAAAATTGCGACTATCTTCGGAACAAAAGTAAGCGTCTGTTCCTGAATACTTGTCGT
>JAKJGA010000265.1 GCA_022704645.1 Spirochaetota bacterium | reverse complement strand
TATATGACCTTTTAAACAGAATACTTCACGACAAACAGCTTCTTCTTGATACCAGAATTGAAAAAGTTTCAAGAGATATAGTGATTGAAACCAAAATGAAAAAGAACACCGAAGAAGCCGAAAACAAGGCCGAAACGGCAAGAACGGCATCCTTCGCTTACGGAAAGGATGCTCAAGTTATATCCGCATCTCCCATTCTCTCCCCTGTCAAAGGAAAACCTATTTACGACCTCAGAATAGGCGACAGAATTATGATTAAACCTGATGCGTCAAACCAAACAGCACAGCATTTTATCGAGCTCTATCATTTACGGCTAGACAACAGAGTTAAACCTGTTCCGGCTGAAATTGTTGATATTAAAGCCGAAAGCAAAACATCACCTATAGAAATTATCTGCCGAATTAATCAAAGTTATTATGCTAAATGCTTTGAAGACGAGAGACAGGTAAAACTGCGTATTTATGATCCAAGAATTGACGGAATTTACAATTTTGATCCGCAAAACCAGCAACAGCGCCGTAAAGATAATACTTCATCCGCAGGAATAGATTCATCAATATCTCCAACTGCAATAGCTTTAATCGGTGCGGCTTTTTTTATAGTTCTCGTATTGGTAATACTAATTTATTTAATGCTTTAATCAGGAAGAAAAATATGAACCAGGATAAAGAATACATTTTAAAAATTGCTCGCGACAAAAACGTTCGTTTTGTCAGGCTTTGGTTTTCAGATATACTCGGAAATTTAAAAAGTTTTGCCATAAATATTGACGAACTCGAGGATGCGCTTGCCGAAGGAGTCCGTTTTGACGGATCAACTCTTTCCGGAGTCACAAGAACAGAAGAACATGAACTTCTTGCCGTTCCCGATCCGGAAACTTTTCAGATTCTCCCATGGCGGCCGAAAGAAGATTCAGTTGCAAGAATGTTCTGCGACATTTATAAAACCGACATGACGCCATACGAAGGAGATTCACGTTTTGTACTTAAACGGGCTCTCAAGAAAGCAGCGGATAAAGGTTATATTTTTTACACCGGACCTGAAATTGAATTTTTCTTTCTTAAAAATTCAACTAAGCCCGAATTTATCGACCGCGGCGGTTATTTCGACCTTACTCCTCTTGATACTGCAAGCGATTACCGAAGACAGACAGTCTTAACACTTCAGCAGATGGGAATTGATATAATTTCATCACACCATGAAGGCGCCTTCAGCCAGCACGAGATTGATCTTCGCCATACAGACGCTCTCGCAACTGCCGATAATATTCTTACTTTCCGCATAGTCGCAAAAGAAATAGCACAGATGAATAACATCTTCGCTTCTTTTATGCCGAAACCTTTTTCCGATCAAAACGGGTCAGGACTTCACATTCACATGTCCCTATTTAAAAACGACAAAAACATATTTTTTGATAAAAACAAAGATTATTTACTTTCGGACACAGCGAAACATTTTATTGCTGGTGTACTCAAGCATACTAACGAATTTTTTGCAGTTACAAATCAATGGATTAATTCTTACAAAAGGTTCCATGCAGAATTCGAAGCTCCGACTTTTGTTTCGTGGGGCACGGGAAGCAATGCAATGCTGGTCAGGGTGCCTGAATGCAGACTTGACAAACCTAATTCAATGAGAATTGAAATACGCAATCCTGATCCTTCATGTAATCCATATTTGGCTTTGGCAGTAATTCTGAATGCGGGACTTAAGGGTATAGAAAATAATTACGAATTCGAAAAACCTTCAGATATGTCTTCAAAACCAAAAGATGGTCAAAAATTACCTGAAACACTATCCGAAGCCCTTGTCCATTTTTCAAACAGCGAACTCATAGATGAAACTCTGGGCTCATACATCAAAGAAATATTTATTGAAAATAAACGCATAGAAATTGATGCATTTAACCGCCATGTATCAGATTTCGAAATTTCTAATTATTTCCCTATTCTGTAATGAAAATTAATTCTGCGCTGATAGGATGCGGGCGAATCGGATTTATGCTTGAAAATGATCCGCTCAGAAATAAACCCTGCACCCACTACGGAGGAGCCTTATCCGCCGGAATTAAATTCAATTATGCCTGTGATATTAATGCAGACAGATTAAATTTGTTCGCGCAAAAGGCGAAAATCAGACAGCAATTTCTTTTTTCCGACTACAACGAGCTTCTGAAGCAAGCAAAACTAGATCTGGCTGTTATCTCGGCAAATACTTCAGAGCACTATAAAATAATAAAATCTTGCGCCGAAAATAAAGTTAAAGTCATTGTCTCCGAAAAACCTTTAACGGCTGAAATCAGAACCGCTGATGAAATTTTAAACATCTGCAGTAAAAACTCTGTAA
>JAKJGA010000264.1 GCA_022704645.1 Spirochaetota bacterium | reverse complement strand
AAATAATTCCACAACATTTTTCAAAAATCAGAGGTTTTTCTATTATTTATCAATCGTTGGAACCAATGATAATTGCAAATGGTTAACATTTTTATAATAATTCATTTTACTTATTTGTCTTATACTAATAAATGCTTGAAAAATAAAGGCAGTAAAATAGTGTTGGTCTATGATTGGTTTTCTCAAGGGCATAGTGGTTCTGCTTCAGCCTTCCGAGGTTCTTATTGACGTAAAAGGAGTCGGCTACTCACTGACTGTTCCTTTTTCAACGTCGCAAAAACTCTCTCTTTCAGAGGAAGTTTTTATTCATGTTCACACTTACCACAGAGAAGATCAACTGAAACTTTTCGGTTTTTATACGGAAAGCGAAAAGAAGATATTTGAAATACTTTTAAAGGTCAATGGGATCGGACCATCAATGGCAATTTCAATTTTATCAGGAATAGATATTGATAGATTTGCCGATGCCATCATCAATTCCGACATTGAAGTTTTGACAAGAATACCCGGAATAGGAAAAACAAAAGCTGAGAAAATCATATTTGAATTATCGAGAAAGAAAAACCTGTTCAAGGGACACATCTCAGGCGAAACAAAGACAGAGAAAAATGATGCCATAGAAGCTCTTATTTCTCTCGGTTATGATGAAAAAAATGTTACGGGCACTATTTCAAAAATTGTAGAAATCAATCCCGCAGCGACAACTGAAGAATTGATCAAAAAAGCTCTTGCTGCGTTTTCGGGTCACGGAGGAAGCAAAGCTTAATCTATATTATGTAAATTTTATATTGAAATTTTACCGTTTTGTATTATCTTAGTTATAAGCTGTAGATTCAAATGCAATCATACAAAATCTTTTCTATTATTTAGGAGGAAACATGAAAATAGAAATTACTATCCTTGGTCTTCTCACTGAGGGCAATCTTTATGGTTACGACATTAAGAAAAAAATCGTAGAAAGACTCGAAGACTACGTGGACATCAAATTCGGTTCTATCTACTATGCTATTAAAAAGGCTGTTGAAAACGGCTGGATCAAACGTATCGGCACAGAAAAAGACGGGGGAAATCCTGAAAGATACGTTTATTCAATTCTCCCTGAAGGGAAAAAGCACTACAAAAAACTGGTTAAACAGTACTTTGACCGCAACCTTATGCATTTTGACATTGATATCGTTCTCATGTTCATTTCATCACTTAGTGATGAGCAGAGAAGTCTTTTTCTTGAGGACAGAAAAGAGCTTATCAAAGACAAACTCAATTCGATGAAAACAAAAATCGAAAAAGAAAGCAAAAACAAAGAATCCTCTCTTATGCACATGTATACTTACATTGAGAATCACTTGAAAGCCGAAATGAACTGGCTTAAATCTCTCGAGTGAAAACAGCAAAACCGGCTTTAACGCCGGTTTGCTTTTTTTTGACCTAATTTAAGAAATATTTATTTTACACAGTACTGCAAGCTCAAGTGAAACACTTTGCAGATTTAGATGGTGGGGTTTTATGTCTTCCGTTAAAAACAAAACAGATTATTTTCTTCAATATATTCCCAAGATGATGATGAACTCTCAAATGAATGAGAACAATACCATTTCTCCGGACAATGTATATCAGCCTGCTATCAAAAATAACAGAGAACTTCTCGCAGAACTTATGAGAGAGGGACATCTGCCGGGAAGTGACGTAGCGGGATATGAAAATATTTTAAAATTGGAAAAACTGGCAGACGAAGGAAAATCATGCATAATATTTTCCGAACATGTATCAAACATGGATGTGCCCAGCATGTTTATCCGCTTTAAGGATCACCCTGAAAAACGCATGGAATCAGTTTTTGAAAAATTGATTTTCATAGCAGGAGTAAAATTAAACCAAAATCCTGTTGTAAAACTTTTTGCAGAAATGTTCACCCGTGTTGTAATATTTCCTATCAGGGGACTTTCAAAAATTTCCGGTGAAGAATTTGATCTTGCAAAAAAGATTAATCTCAGAGCCACAAAGCACATCATGGAATTAAAAAATAAAGGCAATATTTTTGTTCTTTATCCTGCCGGAACTAGAAGGCGCGATTGGGATGCCGATTCCATGAAAGGCATGAAAGAAACCATGGCATATCTCAGTATCTTTGATTATTTCTGCTGCTGCTCAATAAACGGAAATAATATGATACCTCAGGAACATGAAGACATGACAAAAGAAGCTTATGAAGAAGATGTCATAATATTCAGTATCGGAGAAGTAACCAAGACATCCGATTTTGTTAAGGAAATCTCAGAAAAACATCCTGATGCAAAAGACAAAGATGAAATGCGCCAGCATCAGGTTGATGAAATCATGAACCGCATCGAAAC
>JAKJGA010000263.1 GCA_022704645.1 Spirochaetota bacterium | reverse complement strand
GAATTATAAAAAAATATCCGGTTTGTCCGGGATCTCTTGTCTTTCAGGTAAATATAAATTCCCAGAATAAAACATCCAGTCAAAATCGCGGCAAGAGTTGTAAGATAAATTATTAAGTACATTATTACTTATTATTAACTGCAGAAAAACCATCAAGAATTTTTCACTTTCAAATACAATTGCATAATTGCAATTTTTCGCAACAACAATTGCAATTATGCAATCTAGTCTTATCAAAAACGCCTCGTTTTGGGGCTTTTTTACATGGCACGGTTATTGCTGTTAAACAAGTATGAAGATTGCAATTACGGTATGGAACGGAAGAATATCGCCGCTTTTTGACTCGGCGTCAAATGTATGCATTTATGAAATCTCAAGGGAAGCTGATTTTTCAAAGCAGCTTATTTCATTCGCCGATCAATCAGCTGAAGCAAAGGCGGACATTCTGCTTCAAAACGGAATTGATCTTTTAATTTGCGGTGCGGTAAGCTGCGATGCCGAAAGAATACTTTCGCAAAAAGGTATCGCCGTTTACGCATATTTGTCGGGCGAAGCTGATGAAATAATTAAAAGTGTCAGCTCAAACAAGCCTATCTACGAAAAATTCGCAATGCCGGGATGCACGCGCAAAAGACAATGCGGAAGAATGCGCCATAGGTGCGGAAAAAACAGATTATAGGAGGTAATATATGCCAAGAGGTGATGGACGGGGACCTGCAGGAGCAGGACCAATGACGGGAAGAGGTGCCGGTTTTTGCAGCGGAAGCAGTGTTCCGGGGTTTTTAAACAGAGCCGCTTCATTTTTCGGAGGAAGAAATGCCGGTGGACGCGGAAGAGGTTGCGGTAGAGGCGGATTTTACGGCCGCGGTAACGGTTTCGGCTCAGGTTATCAGGCATTTAATAAGCAAAGTTTTGAAGAATTGAATGATGTTCGGTATCTAAAATCGCGCGAAGAATTTCTTGAAAAAGAACTTTCAGCACTGAAACAAAAGATAAGGGAATGCGGAGAAAGTGAACAACAAAGCTAAAGAGTTCTTTATAACAAGAAAAGGAAACTGCGCTCAGTCGGTAGCTTCTGCATGGGAAATTAAAACAGGTGAAAGCACTTCAGAAGATTTCACTTCATGCGGAAGCGGACGCGCTCCTGAAGGTTTATGCGGCGCGCTGTATGCGGCATGCGTTATATCCGGAGAAAAATCTGAAACTTTAAAAGAAAAGTTTTCGGTATTTTCCGGCGGTCATGTCAGATGCAGGGACATCAGACTCGCAGGAAGAGTAAAATGCGCGGAGTGCGTTTCACACGCGGCTGTGCTTCTTGAACAGCACGTTCTTAATGAAGGGAATTAATATGAAAATAGCAATTAGCGTTAACAGCTCGGATCTGGAAGATAAAATGGATATGCGTTTCGGCAGAGCGAAAAAGTTCATGGTCTATGACACCGAATCAAAAACAAATGAATTAATAGACAATACTCAGAACCTCAATGCCGCACAGGGTGCAGGAATACAGAGCGCACAGAATGTAATAAACGCCGGAGTTGAAGCAATAATAACAGGACATACGGGCCCGAAGGCATACAAACTGCTTTCTGAATCCGGAGTGAAGATTTATCACAGCGAAGAAAAGTGCGTAAAGGACATCATTGCTGATTTTACAAACGGTATATTAAAAGAAGCCGATTCTGCCGACGTCGAGGGACACTGGATATGATTATAGCCGTCGCCTCCGGCAAGGGAGGAACAGGGAAAACAAGCGTTTCAGTTTCGCTTGCAAAAGCTATTGCTGAGTTAGACTCTAAAGTAAAACTTCTTGACTGTGACGTCGAGGAACCGAACGCGAATCTTCTTCTTGAATGCAGTAGAATATCAGAAACTGATTTCAGTGTAAAAATTCCGAGTCTCGATATTTCATGCTGCACAGGCTGCGGAAAATGCGCGGCGATTTGCGAGTTTAACTGCATAGCCGTAGTTAAGGAGCGCGCCGTGATTTTTCCCGATCTATGCCACAGCTGCGGCGGATGCTCGCTCGTTTGTCCTGAAAAATGTATTTCAGAAATTGAAAGCAAAACCGGGGTAATTACAAAATATTCATCGGGGAAAATACATCTTGTTCAGGGAATTCTCGATATCGGAAAAGCGATGTCGCCTCCACTAATACGCGAAATAAAGAAAAACACAGAAAGCGAAATTGTTATAATCGACTGTCCTCCCGGAACTTCGTGCCCTATGGTAACGGCAGTCAGCAATGCCGATTACGTTATTCTCGTAACAGAACCGACACCGTTCGGTCTTCACGACATGACTCTTGCAGTAGACACTCTCCGTAAAATGAAAATGAATTTCGGCGTCGTAATCAACCG
>JAKJGA010000262.1 GCA_022704645.1 Spirochaetota bacterium | reverse complement strand
ATTTGACTTTTTCATGATTATGGGATAGAGTCAGTTCGTGAGATTTAAATTAAATTTATAAAATCATCATATCATCTTAATTCTTTCAGGGTTATTTAGCAGCAGATGATTTTTAAAGGAGAAACTAAATGAAAAAAAAGATTCTTATCGCCGCAGCAGTTCTGGCATCAGCTTCGATTCTGGCCCAGGATGCGCCTAAAGAAGAAGTTAAAAACCCGTTCAAATTCAGCGGACAGGCTTACGCCTATGGAGCACTCTATAAAACTGCCGTCAAAGATCAATCCTCATCTTACGGTGCTTACCGCTTCAGACCTTACTTCTCATACCTTACAGACAACGTTGAAGCTACGGTAAAACTTGAAATCGACCAGGTTCTCGGCGGAAGCAAGAATAACAGCAAATACTCCGTAGATATCACTGACGGAAAGGTAAGCGGAAACGGACAGCAGGCAGATGTTGGAAACGATGAAAAAGCAATCGAAGTAAAATCAGCTTTTCTTAAATTCAAAGTCCCTACTATCGCCGGTCTTACTGTAAAAGGCGGAGTGGACGAGTATAAAACAGTAGGCGGTTTTACTTGCGGTACAGAAGTTGGACATGGTCTCATAAACTATAAAGCAGACATGTTTGATCTTTCACTTATCATGGCGAAAGTATGGGAACCCAATACTCTTGACACCAAGGATGATGACACTACAGAAAAAAATGATGTAACTTTTTACGGAGCGGATGCTACTCTTAAGCTGAATGATGACATCAAAATAAGACCTGCTCTTTACCTGATACAGGCAGAAAAAAATCAGAATCCGGCCGATTCAAAAGTTGCTTTCGTTGGAAAAACAGCAATGATCCCTTCAATGGGTGCGAACATGAAACTCGGTGATATTTCTGTGGATTTCGCCGGAGCTTATGGTAAATGCGCAAAAGACGAAAACGGTATCAAATACAGCGGTTATGCACTGGATCTTGCTTCTGCATATAAGGTATCAAGTGAAATGCTAATCGGCGGTTTCTTCACTCTTCTTTCAGGCGATGACGGTTCATCAGCTACAGAAAAAAAAGCCTTCTCAAATTTCATGCTCAAGGCCGATGGATGGGGAAGAATGTATCTTCTTGAAAACATGCAGCTTTTCAGCAATTTCCAGGATCCGTCGTTAACAGACATTAGAGGAAAATCAAACGGATACATGCTTGCAGGTGCTTTCGTCTCCTACAAAATTTCAGAAATCGAAGTTAAGGTTCAGGGTGCATGGGGACGATTGAACAAAGTTGAATCAGGAGCTAAAAAGGATCTCGGTGTTGAATTGGACGGACAACTTTCTTACGAAGTAGAGAAAAATGCAAAACTTGTTTTTGAATGCGCATATCTCGCAACAGGTAAAGCTTTCGGTGAAGACGGAGCAATTAACAAAGATTATAAAAATCAGAAAGCTCTTTATTCAGCGCTCGGAATGTCATACAAATGGTAAGCTAATTAAAACTTCATCTCTTTTAACGGCGCCCCTGACGGGGCGCTTTTTTACTTACTAGAGAATTCGTCAATTATTCCAATTAGAAAATCAAGTGAAGTTGTATTCGCAATTTTACCCCGAAGATTTGCAGCACCCCGTACACCGTTAAAGTATTTCAGAAGATGTTTACGTGCAAGAACCAAACCATAATCACCATAGAAGTCTATCATTCGAAGAAGGTGCAGTTTTGCAGCTTCGGCTCTTTCTTTATCTTCCGGAGTATTTCCTGAAAATATCCATGGATTGCCTACTGCAGCCCGCCCTATCATGACAGCAGTGCAATTTGAAAAATTAAGTTTCTCAAAAGCTTCATGATATGATTTTATATCACCGCTTCCGATTACCGGCAGCTTTGAAACAGAAGCAATTTCAGCTATAATATTCCAGTTTGATAATCCCGTGTACTGTTGAGAAGCTGTTCTCCCATGAACTGCAATATGATTAATTCCGCATTCCTCGAGAATACGAACCACTTCAAGATAATTTTTCTCTTTCTCCGTATAGCCGATCCGGATTTTCGCACTGACTGGAGTTTTTACGCTTTTAACAACAGCTTCCGCAATTCGTGAAAGAAGAAGAGTATTCCTCAAAAGACCTGCACCGGCACCGGGTGCGCAGACTTTTTTCATACAGCATCCCATATTAATATCGATTCCTTCAGGCGACAACTCCTCAGTGATCTTCGCGGCTTCAGCCATTGTTGACGGATCTTTTCCGAAAATCTGAATGATAACCGGCCGCTCTTTATCGGAAATTTTCATCATCTGAAGAGTCTTGGGGTGTCTTCGTGTAATCGCTTCAGCGCTTAAAAGTTCCGTATAAACAAGAGAAGCTCCATGCGAAGAACATAT
>JAKJGA010000261.1 GCA_022704645.1 Spirochaetota bacterium | reverse complement strand
TTCCGTCATTAAATGCGTGCTTTATTGAATTTGAGACAAGTTCATTTATAATAAGTCCGCATGGAACCGCATCATCGATTGACATGAAAACATTGTCAGAGCGGACTTCGTAGGAAATTTGTCTTATGTCAGCAGAACTTCCCGCAAAAATCTGCTGAACCAGATTTTTGAGATATGAGCGGATTTCAATTCTGGTCAGGTCTGTTGACTGGTACAGTTTTTCATGAATAAGAGCCATGGTTTTTACTCTATTACGGCTTTCGGATAAAATAGAAGTTATCTCGGCATTTTTAATCGTATTAGCCTGAAGAGATAAAAGCGATGATATGATCTGAAGATTGTTTTTGACTCTGTGATGGATTTCTTTTAAAAGAATATCTTTTTCTCTTAGAGTGTCTGATATTTTTTGAGACGAAACCTTGAGTTCGGTAATGTCTGCCGCACAAGAAAGCATTCCGTCAAAATTATGATCGTCATCCTCGAAAGCATAGACATATTCCGAAACCCATTTGAATGCAGAGTCGGCAAACTGCATTTTGTAAATTCCGGTCTGGTTTGTTTTGCTTTTAAAAGCGTCATACAAAGGAAGAAGATTCTTTTCAATTGGTTCATCCTTATAGTCGGAATATATGATAGATGGATTTTTTGATTTGAAAATGTTGTCTCCTACAGATAATCCTGAATATTTTTTTGCAGTGGGATTCATAAAAGTTATATTTCCGTTTTTATCGCAGACTGTAATTGCGTCACGCATTGTTTTGAATATTTTGTCAAGGAGGTTCTCTGATTTTAAAATGGCATTTTCTCTTGATGAAACAGAAAGAACCATTTGGGTGAAAATTTCATAGAATCCGTTGATCTCAGAATAATCAGAATGCAGAAGCTTTATTCCGTAATTTCCGTCAGATATTGATGACATCTGCAAAGCGATTCTGTTTAGAGGTAAAATGAATCTGATTTTGAAATAGTATATTGTTAGAAAAAGAAAAAGCGCAGCAAGAGAGAATGCAAAAATAAGAAGTAATTTCATCGATTTAGCGGGGGCGGTGATTTTGTCATAATTATTGTAAATTGAAACAGTCCATTCCGGGGAAGTTACTGGATAAACGCTTACTCTGTTTTTATTATCATCGGTATAGAAATCAAAACTTCCGATTTTTCCTGATAAAGCCTCAAAAATATGTGTTTCGTTCTTAATATTCCGCCTTTGTTCTGAATAATCCTTAATTGGATGATAGATTATGTTTCCATTTCTATCTGTTATTGTAGCCCAGATTCCGGTATCGGAAAAATCTTTATCAATTGAAGAAGTGAGGTTTTCGATATTGATATTTGCACAAACTATTTGATTGCTTCCGGGAGCTGATATCGTTATACAAGTTTTGCTTGATTTGAATGAAACAAAAGAGTCGGAATAATAAACTTTTCCGGTTTCTTTTGTTTTTAAAAAATATTTTTGTGAGGAGTAGTCGAAGTTGTCATAGAAATTATTATCATAAGAATGGTTGATTAGCATCCCATTGTTATCAAGTATGAAAATTTCTTCAAAAGAATTGTTCCCAGCTGCAATGTTTCTTAAATACTCATTTATCTTGCTGTTGTGTATAGTTTGTTTCGAAATATTTTCACTAATTATTTTCAGCTGACTTTCTGTTTGTTTGAAAAAGCGATCGTACTCATTTGACATATTTCCGGCTAAAGTCAGGGCATTCAGGTCATTTGTTCTGATGAGGTTATCAGAGAAATTATTTATTGAAATAAGCAAAAATAGAAAGAGTAATGAAAATATAATAATTGTAAAAGCAATGGAGAGTTTAAAAATCGATTTTTTTCTGTTTTGTTTCATTTGCTTTTTATGATCTGTCCATTTTTTATTTCAACAAGATTTGCTGAACGCTGTGCATCGCCGTATCTGTTAATAAGATATTCTCCTGCAGGGGAATCAAATCTCCGTGTTTCGATGGTATTCCTCTTGATTTCTTCAGGAGTAAAATAGTTTTTCCTGAATGACTGAAACAAAAGATATACACAGTCATATCCGTATATCGAAGAAAAAGTGGCTTCCGTTCCGAATCTTTCGGCATATTTTTTTCTGAAATTTAAGAGTGACTGATGCTTGTTTTCTGTATCATAGAATAAAACAGCTTTAATTCCTTCGACGGCCTTTCCTCCGTTTGAAGTAAGATATGATGTCATCGCCCAGCCTCCGGTGAATATTGGGATGGTGCTTTTCTTGCTTCTTATTTTCTGCGCAAATCTTGTCAGGTCATGGGCTGAAAAAAGGGCAAGAACCGTATCCGGGTTGGTTTTGATTATGTCGTTAACGGCATTTTCAATGGCTTGGTTGTCTGTTAGAGCATATTC
>JAKJGA010000260.1 GCA_022704645.1 Spirochaetota bacterium | reverse complement strand
CGAAGTGCTTTGCGCACTTTGGAATTTTTTATTTTCATTCATCTTGAAATATCATTACGCGAGTTTCCGCACGGCGCTTGCACACGAAGTGCATTAGCGAGGCGCGACCAGGATGGCGATCGCGCCGAGAAGCGGAAACTGACGAGACGCTTTTATCCAAACCTCCTGTTTGCGAGGGAAGCGTCTCGCTTGTCGGGATCGTTCCGACTTCCCGAGAGAAGAGCTTCAGCTCTTAGCGGGACAACGCAGGCGTTATCTCGGAGTTTGCGGTGTGAAGTCGAATTTAAGTCATTACCGAAGCAGATACGCGCAGTGCACACGATGTGCACTGCAAATCGCTTGTTGTCGTCATCCATGCCGACTTGAAGCGATTTGTTGCCGGAATCCTTCCGGCCATAAGGCGCGCCCAAGGATGGGTTACGCGCCACAAAGTCTGCTGAGAAATAAATACTCTATTCATATCAACGATATATTCTCGCTCAGTATACGCGTAAATTATTCTGGTCTAGTTTTCCCAACTATATACTTACCAATTATATTATTCCTTAATTTTTTTTCCAATAAAATAGCTGGCTGTTATAAATACACTTACAATGCAAATACCAATTAACCGCTCCGGGAATTCCTGATTTATAGACCTCATCGAACGTGAGCCTGACAACCTATATGGCGAATCACATCCAAGTTTCGCCGAAAAAAGATACAATACAACAAGTAACAGGACGACCCAGCAATATATCCAAATAAAACGCCCCACTTTTCCATTCTCATTCATTTTATATTATCATTATGCATTATGTTTGCTTCGCTCAATATACGCGTAATTTTTTCTTTGGCAAGAAATCATATCGATAACTGCATCCCTACTTTCCGATAAGTATATCTTTATGTATCTCCATTTCTTTCTTTAAAATTGAATTTACCATTTTATTCAAATCTATTTTCTTCAGCAATGCCGCGTTCTTATAAAAATCTTTAATCGATTTATCAAGATAAATCGGCAGTTCAATTTGTTCGGCAGGTGTATAATATTTTCCTTTTTCTGCTTTAGCGAAATTGTATTCTTTTTTCATTTTAATCACCTCGAAGCCTCATAATAATCTTTTGTTTCAACTTTAGTTGCTTTTCTTGCAGATACCCGGCTTGTACCATGATTACTCTTTAGCATTATTATGCTTTGACTTCAGCAGTCGCAAATCAATCTACAGGATGCGTATATATTTTCTTTTTAGGCAGACGACTCTTGCCGCGCAGAAGTATGTAAAACATATCTTTCCGGCTTTTCAGATCTTCCCGAATTGAAGGATCAAACACAGACATACTTTTTGTGCTGACTTGCACAAGAAAAAATGAAGATGCCTCGACAACCGAATATGACCAATAATATTCGTTTTTTCCATCAATAAATAACATTAAAGACTCGCCAATATTGTTATAGAAATTTGCAAAAAATGAATGGTAATATTTCATAGGAATCTCTAATTCTATTTCCATATATAAATCGTCTAAACCCCGAAGGTAATAAACAACTCTCGATACATATTTTTTTTCTATACTGCTGCCAACAAATGTATCCGCGATTATTATTCTATCACCGTAAACGTATGTGTCTTCATATTTAGCTTTTTTTTCTTTTAACTTTATTACTATATCATCATAAGATATCTTTTTCATATCTATATCGAAATATTTATCCGGCAGAACATTTTGTTCGGCTCTAAGATTAATACCTGCAACACATAAAAGTAAGATAAATTTAAAAATATTTTTTTTCATAGCTGTACTCCATAATCCTGAATCAGACAGTATAATGCATCCATCTTTGCTAATCTGTGATTTCTTTCAGCAAACTCATAGCTCATTCCGGCTCCATTGCCGTATTCTGTATTTGCTCCATGTCCGTTCTCAATATATCTTAATCCGCCTGCATACCGCTTTCCCTTACTGCTCCCGACGCCGTTTAACTTTCCGCCTTTGCTATATCCGTCCAAAATAATCACAGCTGTATGAAGAATTATACTCCGTTTTCTTACCGTCAAGCCCCTTTATCGTGCGCTTTTACTTTACATTTACTCAATAATCATACTTTCCTTTGACTGAACCATAAGATATTTTCTTGAATTATTCATTTTGCTCTATATCATTTCAGAGGCACTAACTCATGAAAAAACCTATACATAAGACAAGCGCTTCTTCCATTAACTCCAGCGGTTCAAAATCACTGATTCCGGTTTCCATAGTTTATTTCCTGGGAGCATTCAACGACAATTTCTATAAACAGGCGGCAATGCTTATAGCAGTAAGCTCGGGATTAACTCAGAATCAGGGATATGCGGTAACGATTTTCACTCTTCCTTTTCTTCTTTTTGC
>JAKJGA010000046.1 GCA_022704645.1 Spirochaetota bacterium | reverse complement strand
TCAATTCCTTTGAGATAAACTGCATAATCAGAATGTTTTGAACATTTATTAAATAGCTCAGAATCATTGATTACAAATGAATATACAGTATCGCCTTTGGAACGCATAAAGGATAAATAATTCTCATATTGATCTCCGTTTATACCGGAATAAGACTCACAAATTACTCCGCAGTTCATACTTTTATCATCCCCTTTTCCATCATCAGGTCAATAACAACTGTTGCTGCCTCTTCGGGCGACATGCTGAATGTTTTATTATTATCTGATGCACGGCTTTCAATTAATGAATATGGTTCGGCTATATCCTGATCAGAAATTTTGTCAATTACTGCAGTTTCAGCAGATATACGGTCTTTAAGCAGCGGATATCGGAGAGGAATACCGCCCATGTATGAGATGACAAGAGGAAGTCCGCATCTTTTCATTTTTAGTTCGGAGTTTTTCCATTCATAAAAAAGATCAATCCCATCTGCATGATAATCAAAGGAATCTGTTCTTTCAGCATAATCAAATGAAAGCATTTCAGCCGCGAGAGGCGCAAAAGATGAAAATGAATATTCTTCAGAAAACGCGGGAACAATTAAAAGAGATGATTGATTTCGTTCACAAATTATACGAGCAGAACAAGCTTCTGACAGCGGTGATTTAACTTTTGACGATTCGATTAAGCATATTTTATCCGCTCCGCAGGAATATGCTCTTCTTAATTCTTTCTCAATTAATCCGGAACCGAAAGAGAATACAGTCAGGGAAAATCCGCATTTATCCTTAAGCCGTAATGCGGCTTCAAGAGCAGATTCCGAAAGCTTGTCGATGAAGCAGTAATTCCGGCCTTCAACAATTCGCAGATAAACAGCAATATTCATTTTTACCTTATGCGGGACAATTCTTCGTAAAGGCTTTTTGCAATACCCATATTAGAGTTTTTGGACATATTTAAAGCATACTCATCATAAAGCATATCTTCAAAAATCTCTTCAGCATATCCCCCGTGCAGAAATTCTCCCTTATCAACATTTTTTTTCATAGAAGAAAGCATTTGTTTAACAAAAATCGATTCCATTTCAATGCATGTGTCCATAAGCTTTTTGTCAACAGGCTTTTGCTTTGTTTCCTTAACAGAAATAGTTTCCGTTAACATTTCCGTGAAATTTTCTGATGAATCCGGAGATCCGCTTTTACGTTTAATATCTTCTATCTTTGAGCTTGCTTTTGAAGACAAGGCCTGATCAATAAAATTAACTTCCATATTTCCTCACTTGATTACAAGTTCCGCATGAAGCGCTCCGGCATCCTTAAGCGCTTTAATAATCGCAACCAAATCCGCGCCGCTGGCATTCACATAATTTAATGCATCGACAAGATCTTTTACAGTTGAAGATTCTTTTATCAAAGCTGCGGCAGTTTTTTCAGTTTGACCGTCAATTTTAACTGTCAGTCCATCCTTTGAAACTACACTTTCTGATATCTTAACATCGCTTCCCATAACAATAGTTCCGTCTTTCTCATTGATAACAACTTTTGCTTTATACTTGGGAGTAACTTCCATTTCCATAATTTTAGAAATAAATTCGCTCTGGGAAATATCCGCCGGAAAATTAAACGTAATTCTTCCGCTTTGGGATACAAGGGGTTTCGCATCAGGATACTCTTCCTCAACCATTTTTGAAAGTTCATCAGCAACCGAGAAATCAAGCTCATTCAGCACAAGAGTGAAGGAATTGTTTTGTATAAATTCTGTTTCTACATTCTTCTCAACAAGAGCCCCCTGCGAAACGAATCCGCTGGTTTTTACGCTTTTCATTTTATTCTTTGAATTTTCTTTTAGAGTCAGATTACCCTGCGCAACAGCATAAATAACATCATCAGCCCCTTTCAAAGCCGACTGAAGAAGAACTCCGCCATCGAGTGATTTGGCATCACCGATTGATGCAACTGTCACATCGATACGGTCGCCGACTCTGACAATTGACGGCAGCTTAGCAGTAACCAAAACGGCTGCCGCATTTTTCGACTTAAATATATCGGGATCACTTATTCCCATATTCTTTAATAGGTTCTTCATGCTTGCGTTAGTAAGAGCAAGCTTTGAATCTCCGCTTCCCTGAAGGCCGGCAACAATTCCGTAACCTATAAGCTGGTTTTCCTTTAAACCGTCTATAAAACAAAAGTCTCTGACCTTTACTGTTGATTCAGCCAAAAGTAATATTGGAACAAACAGCATTACTGTCAGAATTATTTTTTTCATCGACGTGTAAGCTCCTCAAGCATTCTATTAATATAATCAACGATTATTCTCTGCTTCTCTGCTTCCGTTAAATCACCTTTTGCCTGCTCACCTTCAGCCGGAGCAGGACGATTAAGATTCATTCCTATTCCGCGTTTAGTGCTCATTATATCAAGACGGAAGTTGACAACATTGTCAGCCTTTATAACACTGCCGTTTAATAAAGCCGGATCTACAATTCCGCTGATTGCGAATCTGGTAAAAACACCGTTGATAATATATTCTTTTGAACCGGCAATCGCAAAGTTTCTGCCCTGAGCTCCGGTAATGACTGCTGCAATATTCATATTGAGTGCATTTTTGGAATCAACTGTTAACGTATCATTATTATCAGAGCTTCTGTCGGATTTAATCTTTGGAAGGAATCCTGTAAGAGTGATATCAGGATTTGATGTTACATCAGAATTACTTTTGCTCTTCATGTTAAGCGTAAACTTCATTCTGCTTAAGTCAGATACAGCAACAACTACAGTATCTCCGACTCTGACAGCTTCCGCTGATGAATATATATTCCTGTCGCGCCATAAAGTTTTACTTTCAATAATTACAGAAAAAAGAAGAACAGATATAATAAAATATTTTTTCATATTCCGATCTCCACAACCTTATCCGAACTCAGAATACCTTTTATATATCCTTTTTTTCCGAGTTCAACAGTAACCCTGTCTCCGCTTGCGGCATCCTTCTGTGCAATACCCATGAATTCAAGAATTATCCCTTTTCTTTTAACTACTACATCAACCTTATCGCCCTTAAAAACAATAATTTCTCGCGGAGGTTTTTCCTCTTTTTCTTTTGGACTCAACCGGACTCCGCTGCCGTAAATAATAACCGGTTCGGATGAAATGTCTTTTAAAGCTTCTTTCAATTCGCGCAAATCAATAATTGAATCAGAGTAATACTTTCGGTCAATGACAGTTTCACGAACATGATCGCTTTCCGCACTAGCACCTTCAACAAATGCTATGTCTGAAACTTTAACCGCACTTGAATCATGAACTGCATTAGGATATAAAAACACCTTAATATCAGCCATGAGAAAAACCGGCAGAAAAAATAACACCATGCACATTCTGAAAAGAACTTTCATCAGCGTTTGAGTCCTATTGCTGTCGCAAGCATTGAATCTGAAGTCTGAATGGCTTTTGAATTGGTTTCATAGGCTCTTTGAGCGACAATCATATTAACCATTTCTTCTACGACTTTTACATTACTCATTTCAAGAAAACCCTGATGAACTTTTGCCATTCCGTTCATTCCCGGCTGACCAGGAATTTCTTCACCGCTTGCCGCAGTAGTTTTATATAAATTACTTCCGATGCTTGAAAGTCCTGCCGGATTGACAAAACGGTAAATTTCCATCGTTCCAACTTCAACCGGATCTTCATCCCCGATTACGTTTACGGAAATTCTTCCGTCCTTGCTTATGCTAAGGGTATCCATGATAAAATCTTCAGGAAGAACGACAGGCGGTTCGAGAAGATATCCGTTGGATGTTACGAGCTGACGGTTAGAATCAACTTTAAAAGATCCGTCACGCGTATACGCTTCGCTTCCGTCATAAAGAAGAACTTTAAAGAAACCTTCTCCCTCAAGAGCAATATCAGTCTTATTCTCAGTTGATTGAAGAGAACCCTGCTGAAACATTTTCTGCGTTGCAGAAACGCGCGCACCATGACCGACCTGAATCCCTGTCGGAATTTCAGTTATTTCCGTTGCAGGCGTTCCGGCCATTAGCTCGGTCTGATAAATTAAATCTTCAAATTCGGCTCTCATCTTTTTAAAGCCGTAAGTATTCACGTTAGCAAGGTTATTGGAAATAGTATCGATATGAAACTGCTGGCTGGTCATTCCGCTCGCCGCAGTCCAAAGTGATCTCATCATAAAGGCACCTCTCAAAAAATACAGTCTTTCATATTGAATTTCGGTCTTTTTTGAGATTAATTAAGCAATTTTTTGATTATGTCGCGAAGATATCAGAATGTTTCAAGAAATCTCTTTCTGAAGCTTTTTCTCGCATCTTTTAAGTATCTTATCTATTCTGGAGAGTTCTTTTTCAAAATCAGAAAAATCTTCCCTGCTGATGCCCTTTCGGAATTTTTTGGCTATTTTTATCTTAGCCTGAGCATAAACCAAAAGCGCTTCCCGCAAAGAAAACTCATCCTTCTGATCCATTCCAACCTCCGAAAAGCTTATTTAATGGTTACCATATTATGTTACATTAGAATTCATTAAGTTTCAAGGATTTTTTAAAAAAAAGTCCAATGATATTTTTTTCTTGCAAACGTTTGCTATCTGAATATTTTGGCAGTAATTACTGGATGGTGCAATTATGAAAAAAATACAATTTATGATCCTGTGTATATCGGCTTTTATGTTGCTGATTTCATGCGGAAAAAGTATAAAACTCAGTACAGACAAGGCAATCCGTGCAATACAGACAGCTTTTTATCCTGAATCACCAAAATATTTTGTCGCGGTCGGAACCGATGAATCTTCATTTGAAATACATAAAGCCGGCGGCGAAATGGTTTTCAGCGGCAAACTCGAAAAACGCGGAATATGGAATCTTTCCAATGAAGATGTTAAAAACGGAAATTTTACAGATCTAAAGGAACCGGGAGAATATATTATTAAAATTAAGGGATTAGATGATTCTTTTCCTTTTAAAATTTCAAGAGAAGCTAATAAAGAAACTCTAAAAGCATCATTAAAGGCATTTTATTACCAGAGATGTTCCATTCCGCTTAAAGAAAAACATGCAGGTCTTTGGAAGCGTAACGCAGGACATCCCGATTTAAATCTTCAATTTGATAAAACAGTCGGAAAAGAAGGGCGAAAATCCGTTCCGGGAGGCTGGTATGATGCGGGGGATTACGGGAAATATGTAGTAAACGCCGGAATATCCTGCCAGACTCTGCTCTCATTATACGAACTTTATCCGTCCGCTATTGGCGACGATCTGAATATTCCTGAAAGCGGAAATGGAAAAAGCGATCTCTTAGATGAAATCAAGTATGAACTTGACTGGTTTAAAACCATGCAGGATTCGGACGGCGGTGTATTCTTTAAAGTTGCAACAAACCAATGGCCGCCGATGGTAATGCCAGAAGATGATAAGATAGAACGTTTAATAATCGGAAAATCTACAACATCCACTCTGAATTTTGCTGCATCAATGGCTCAGGCCGGAAGAGTTTATAAAGATTACAATCCGGCATACGCAGCAGACTGCATCAAACGTGCTGAAGCAGCCGTGAAATGGGCTGAAGCAAATCCGAACATCAAAGAACCGGACAATACCAACGGTTCCGGACCTTATGAAGATACAGATTTTTCAGATGAATTCCTGGCTGCATATACTGAACTTTTTATTACCACCGGAAACGAAGAATATGCAAAACATGTTGAAAACAAGATAAAACCTGACGGAATAGTCAAACCTGCAGAATGGCAAAACCTCATGGTGCTTGCATATCATTCGATCGCATTAACTGATAATACATTTAGTGAAACTGTAAAAAATAATGCCAAAAAAGCTGTAACACTATTTGCAGACAATACTCTTTCTGAAATAAAGAAAAATCCGTACAGAATTCCTATAAATAAACATTTCAGATGGGGTTCCAATTCCGATATAGCTAATTACGGTGTATCTCTCATTTATGCATACCGCATTACAAAAGACAGGAAATATCTCAACGCAGCATCAGAAATGATGGATTACATTTTCGGAAGAAATGCTGTAAACTATTGTTTTATGGGGGGATTTGGCTCAAATCCGGTCGTTCAGCCTCACCATAGACCAAGTTCAGCAGATGGAGTAAAACCTCCTGTACCGGGACTCATAGCCGGCGGTGCCAATCAGGGTAGAGAAGACGGTCAGACTTACTTTGATTATTCTCCTGCAAAATGCTATACTGATGTGGGAGCGGCTTATTCCTGCAACGAAATTGCAATAAACTGGAACGCACCTGTAGCTTTTCTTCTAGGCGCTCTTGAATCAGAGTTTGGAAAATGATAGAAAGTAATTTAAAAAAAATAATGGTATTCGGCAGCAATGCCGAAGCTACATATCATCCGCTCGATGCTGTTAAGAATTATTTCAAATCTGTTCTGTCGGACAGATTTGAAATAACTTTTTCTGATAATATAGCAGACTTGAGCAAACTACATGCTGAAAATTATGATGCGGCAATATCCTATTTTGATCTATGGGAGAAGAAAATTCCGGATCATGCGGTACAGAATATCCTGTCTTTCATTAACTCAGGCGGAGGATTTCTTGTTATCCATAATGGAATATCACTGCAAAGCGATCACGAATTCCGTAAAATAGTCGGTGCGGAGTTTAATGGTCATCCTCCCTATCAGAAAATTGATTACAATATTTTAAAAAATCATTTTATCACTGAAGGAATAAACAATTTTTCTCTCAACGAGGAATTGTACATGTTTAATTATTTCGGATTCGATACTTTTACAGTTCTTATTGAAAGCACATCTGAAGACGGTACAACTTCTCCGGCATTATGGATAAAAGATACAGGCAAAGGCCGGATTGCATATCTAGCACCGGGCCATGACATAAAAACATTTGAGGATGAAAATATTCAAACACTCATCAGAAATGCAGCATTATGGTGTTCTACCAATGCATGATCCTGCCTTTGTAATCCATATATATCGGATCGTTCAAGGCGAAATCTTTTTCAGCAAGGCTAAATATTTCATCTGCCGATTCTTTTGAATCAATGTCAGCTTTAGACCCGCCCATGTCTGTTCTCATCCATCCGGGGTGAACTGCTATTACCTTAATTCTGTCTTTTTTCAAATAATTCTGAAGCAGTATGCTCTGCATATTTAAAGCGGCTTTAGACATGCAGTAATCAAATTCTTTTTCTCTCCAGCAATCCGACAAACTTCCGGCTTCCGATGAAATATTTAATATCAGCTTTTTCTCCCCGTTTTTTATAAATGGAAGAAAAGATTTTACGGTTCTCAAAGGTCCCAGGGAATTAATATTATGAGTTTTCAATGCAACATCAAAATTAACATCTTCCAGAGAAGAATACGATTCTTCAAAATGAACACCTGCATTGTTGAGAAGAATATCAATACTTCCTTCAGCATTTAATTTTGAAAATTCACATACAGCCGCTGAAACAGATTCATCAGTAGATACATCCATTCGAATCAATTTTACTGAACTGTTTTTCTTTGATAATTTGACCAAGTTGTCAGGTTTTTCCTCCAGATGAGCGGCGAAAACATTATATCCGTTATCAGAAAATTTCTCAGCAAGTGAAAAACCCAGCCCTTTATCAGCACCTGTAATTAAAATAGATTTCACAAAAAACCTCCGCGCAAACGTTTTCCACAATTATTACGGAAGTATTATTTTATCAAGCTTTTTATAGAAAAGAATTCTCAATAATGCATTTTACTTTACTCATTGCTGATGGGAAATTATCTTTTTCATCTTTCGTAAAATCAGAGAGAACATAATCTGCTACAGACATTGAAGGATCAGGCCGGCCTATCCCAAAGCGGATTCTTTTAAAATCACCGCTTCCGCCCATCTGCATTATTGAACGGATTCCGTTATGACCTTTATGTCCTCCGCCATCTTTTAATCTGATATCACCGAAAGGAATTTCAAGTTCATCATGTATGACAATAATAGAATTAAAATCACAGTTAGAAGCTTTCATATAAGGTATAACAGCTTCACCGCTTAAATTCATAAATGTCTGAGGAAAAATAATAGAAATATCCTTGTATTTAGAAAAAAGCAGATTTCCTTTTTTTTGGGGCTGAGGCAAATTTAACTCAGAAACAAGAAAATCTCCGGCAAGAAATCCTGCATTATGCCTGTTCCACTTATATTTTATACCGGGATTTCCCAGACATACAATTATTTTCATTAAAGGATATTGTTCTCGGCTTCTTCTATCGATTCATAAATTGTTAGATGACGGTCGACACCTGTAATAACAAACAATTCCCGTATATCATCACGTAATCCGCTGACAACAAATTTTGTTTTATTATCATTAGCTTCATTCATACAGGAAAACAAAAGACCAAGAGCTGCACTGCAGAGAAATGATACATCACGCATATCAATTATTATATCTTTGCTTTTTAAATTAAGATACTTCTTAATTTCTTTGTGTGCACCTTCGGTAAACTCATTAGAAAGAGATCCCGCAAATGTAACAACAGCATAAGTTCCTTTGTCTGCGCTTTCAATATTCATAATATCAATCCGTAATTTAAACTAATATCATTATTTATTACGTCAAGTCATTTTCACGTAATCACTCAGTACCCTTTTCTAATATCAACACCCGAATAATAGTATTTAAGAATATATGAATAACCCTTTCCCTTTTCTGCCAGTCTTTTGGCGCCATACTGACACATCCCGACACCGTGCCCCCAGCCTTTTCCATCAAAAACAATATTTTTTCCGCTGACACTTGTTGTAAAGTATAATGATCTTAACCGTTCGGCACCGATAATTCTTCTAAATTCATTTCCGGTAAGTACAATTTCACCTTTCGAATGACGGATAATTACAGTTATAACTCTTTCCGAAGACCGTTTTAAATTTATAGATTTAATTTTTCCGGTTTGTTTACCGTTTTTTAATAATAAAGATTTAATTTCGCTAGCTGAAATAGTTTCTTTCCATTTATACTTCGGAGAATCAGAACAATGTTCGCATTTAATCCTTTTTAGATAAGGAAGATTTTTTCCAGCCCACACGTCACCATTGTCTGAAGTCCATCCGCCGCAAGTAGAATGGAAAAAAGATAATACCGGTTCACCGTCATAAGTCATTATAAGACCGGATGTCTTATCTACAGCGGTGTTTCCGGATTTACTTTCTGAAGAATAACCTTTATAAACCTGAAAACTGGTTGTACAGTCCAAATCATAATTAATATTCGACTTTTTATTCAAAAAATATACAGCATAAGTCCTTGCCGCAACAGCCTGAGCTTTGAGAGCTTCAATATGCCAATTACCGCTCATTTCACATGAAACTACACCTTTCAAATAATCTTCAAGAGATATCCTGTTGCAGACTTCAATTCTGGTTCCTATTTTTCTAATAATAAGTGAACCTCGGTATTTCACACCGTTAACTCCGATAATCCCGTCTGATGATTCAAATAAAATTTCGGACTTAACTTCTGAAGATTTAATATCAATTGAACGGCTTGAATTAGAAACAGATGAAAATGATTTTGAATTAAGTTTCGCTGTTGAAAATATATTTATTTTTTCTGCTCCCGAAATTACTCTGACATCAATTGTTTTACGTTCGGATGATGAATATCTTCCGCTTTGCTTTATCCGCAAAGCGGAGGGAGTACAAGAAAGTATTAAACATGAAAAAGCTATGGCAAAATATTTCTTCACGATTATCCTTTTGGATGGAACTGGCTGTGAAATTCTTGAAGCTTTTTCTTAGCAAGATGAGTATAAACCTGAGTAGTTGATATATCCATGTGCCCAAGAAGTTCCTGAACTGAACGAAGATCAGCACCGTTCTCAATCAAATGAGTTGCAAATGAATGACGTAGAGTATGCGGAGTTATATTCTTTTTGATATTAGTTCTGTCGACATATCCTTTAAGAAGTCTCCAGACACTTTTACGGTTAAGCTTTGATCCTTTCTTGCTTATAAAAAGAAATTCACTTTCTCTTTTGCCTAGAATTTCACCTCTTGATTTCTTAACATAAAGTTTGATCATTTTAACTGCCTGAAGTCCAATCGGCACAATTCTTTCTTTATTTCCTTTACCTGAAAGTTTTATGAATCGAGACTCATAATCAATATCCATTATTTTTATTTCGATTGCTTCTGAGATTCTCATACCGCATGAGTAAAGAAGTTCAAACATTGTTTTATCACGCAACTCAAAAGGATCATCATCAGAAATAGAATTAAACAACCTGTCTATTTCTTCTGTACTTAAAAAATCTGGTAACGATTTTCGTATTTGCGGTGTTTCTATTTTTTCTGTAGGATTAGGAACTTCAAGAGTTATTGAAACATAGTTGTAAAATTGTCTGATTGCTGCCAGAGATCTTGCAAGTGTGCGGCTGGAATTATTTCTTTTTGTCTTCTCAAATGACAGAAATTTCTTTATGTCATCCTGACTCGCGCTCATTATATTTTTATTTGAATCCTCAAGAAATGCATTGAACTTTTTCAAATCATACGTATACGAGAAAATTGAGTTTGACGATAAACCTTTTTCTACTTTCAGAAAACGCTTGAACCTGTCAATTTCTTTAAAATCCGCCACTGTTATCTCCTTTTTCCATTATCATGGAACCGTATTATACAAATAATATCGGCAGTGTACGGATTATGTCTTTATAGATTATTTAAAAATATAGAATAATTTTTATAATTATATTTTAAGTCGCAGTCCAACCTTTCACTATATTATCGGCAACATTTGGTTTTAAACATAATTTTATTCCATTCTCAATGCTTCTATCGGATTCAAATCCGATGCTTTTTTTGCGGGATAGAATCCGAAAAAAATTCCTACGG
This sequence comes from Spirochaetota bacterium, assembly GCA_022704645.1. Lineage (GTDB taxonomy): Bacteria > Spirochaetota > UBA4802 > UBA4802 > JAFGJZ01 > JAKJGA01. The sequence goes on along the minus strand of JAKJGA010000046.1, from coordinate 394 downwards.
CAAAGGCAAATGAAAATGAAATAATTATTGATAAAGGAGAAAAAACATATGCCCAATTCAAATAGAATGCAATAAAGAAGTATCCCGTTAAACCGAACAAAATACCCAGCACACCGCCGAAAGAACAGAGAATAACCGACTCTGTCAGGAACTGCGTTAAGATATCCCTTTTCTTTGCGCCTATTGACATACGTATGCCTATTTCACGCGTTCTTTCGTTTACCGATACCAGCATAATATTCATAATGCCGATTCCGCCGACAATCAACGAAATCGATGCTATCGCAATCAGTAAATATGTAAGGGTTCTTGAAATATTATCCGCAATTTCAAGATTTTTGGAATTAGTTTCAATATCAAAATCACTTGGATCTTCTGCATTAAGAGAATGAAT
>JAKJGA010000259.1 GCA_022704645.1 Spirochaetota bacterium | reverse complement strand
AATCTGAAGGAACATACTTTCCTGATTTTGTTCCGGATTGATCAGCGCGGTTTTTAAATACGGCGCCAAGTGAAAAGCTTATAGCGATAAATGCTGTGAAAATAATTATTTTTTTCATAATACCTCTGCCTCGATGTTCTCCAATTGTGATTCAGTAGGCTGAAAAAGACAAATATTTTTTAACAATAATTAACAGCTTTTATCTTGATTTACCTCTTACAAGCCAGACCCTGTTTTTGTTTTTCTTCGCATTAACGTTTATAAAACCGTAATTGATATTGGCATAATAACAGGCTGTGTTAGGCCAATCAAGCGATGGAGTCGATGTCCAATACCATTTTCCTATTTTTACAAATCCGGCTTTTTTCAGAAATTCTGACCAGTCATTTGAATTGTCCATTCCCTGAAAAAGCATCTGGAAATCTTTACGGGTCGGCAGACGCCAGTCATTATGTCCGTATTTGCTGAAGTTTTTTGCATAGTTGACTGCCTCGTCCCATGTTTTTTCACCGCCGTGCGAAGTATCTTTTATCCATGAAAGGCCTGTCTGGGTATCAGTAATAATACCTTCATTTTCGGCCTTGAATCTGTTATCAATGTTCGGAAGAGCTTTTGTTGTATCTGCATTTAGTCCGGATTGATTGTTTTCATTATCTCTTACAGGCCAGAGATAATAAAGATTTTGACCGATTCCTTCTGATTTATGAGATCGATTTGTTGTGATATTCCATGCTTCGCCGTTTGCAAAAATATAAAGATCTCTGACATTCTGGAATCCTGCACTACTGAGTATTTTGATTCTATTTTTTGGATCGATGTCTTCCAGAAGTGTGGTAAATTCTAATGCAGTAGGCACGCGCCAGTTTTTACTTTTTGATTCTGTTCTGAGTCTTGAATAAACCGCGGCAACATCCTGAGGATAAAGCTTTTTTTGTGCAAAATCGGCATTTTTCAGCCATATGAGTCCTGTTTTTGTATCGGTGATTGAATCATCCTTATTGTCGACAAAACGTTTTTGCTGGGATGATGAAGGCTGAAACATGACAAAAGATATTATTAAGATCAAATATTTAAAGCGCATGAAGCCTCCGGAGTTAAAAACACGACTCACTTTAATATTAAAATGATAAGGATTTCTTTTCAATAAAAAAAAGACTTATTTTACGCAGCTTTTTAAATATTCTTCAATTTTTTTGACTCTGTCAGTGCGATTTCGGCGTCTGTTAACATTTAACTGCAGTTCAACAGGCGGAACTTTGATGTCAAAACCTTCCCACTTTACTGTTTCTAGATTATTTTTTGCGAAAGGTCCGCAGTCAACCGGTTCGGGATCATCCAGAACCGGTGATGGGTCACTTGCTATGTCTATTCTTACGTCCATAAAAATAACACCGAAATCTTTTGTAAGCCATCCGTTTGTGTCTGTAATCGGTTCTATCAAATAATCCTGAAAAAGTTCAGTTAATTGAGCGCAATGCTTTGAATTTATCATAATATCTATATCATGAGGATTTAATTCAATTCCCCTGATGCAGGCGGCGCAACTCCCGGTCAACCACCAGTCAATATCGTGATCATTAATGATCTCGCAGAATTTTTTCAGTCCATTCTGCCAGGGAACAATTGAAAAATATCCCAACTGGTCAAACATTGTCTGGGCACAATCTGCGTAACGCTTTGTCATCTTTTCTATATATTTTGATTTAGAAGGATATGTTTTGATGTAAGTATTATTATCATTCTGATAAAAACACATTTTAAATAGATCTTCATATTTCGTATCATAATCAGAAATTCTGTAAATTACATTGCCTGAAATTTCATCAAAAGAAATTTTCATTGAGGATTCCTGTTTACTTAAACATCTCAAGATATTGTTTCTCGGAGTCTGACAAATTATCCGATTTTTCTAAAAGATATTTTACGGATTTCCCGCCTATTATTTTATCTCCCTTGTAATACATCCAGTCAGAAATCATCTTTATGTCAAATTTGACTTTATCTCCAAGTTTTAGGTCTTTGATGTAAACCGGTTCATTATTTAATATGCCGTAATAGATATTATTTTCAATCGTTATGTCTGTAATCCACATGTGTTCGATTTCAAGTTCACTGCCTTCATCGGTTTTAAAGGGATACTTGACAATGAAATTCGATTCATCATCCGCCGGATTCTTCATTGCTTTCAAAAATTGATCCGTAGTATCTCTCGCGTTTTTGATGATTTGATTCATCTCCTGATCGTCGCTTTGAACGGAAACGATGCCGTCTTTGTTTGAAAAGATACTTTCGAATTTGTTGCATCCGGACAATGTAAGTGTTGCTGCAGTTAAAAGAAATAAGTTTGTAAATTTTATCATTATAAAATCCTCATGAATATAAATTACTCTAA
>JAKJGA010000258.1 GCA_022704645.1 Spirochaetota bacterium | reverse complement strand
GGATATCTTGATTTTCCGGTATATTTTTCAGACAAAGAACTTCTTTCGGGATCTTCTCTTGATGATGAAATCTGGGAAGTGAAAAAAGCCGAAGGTAATGAAGTTGTTTATGCTCTGACTGCCGAGATCAACGGTAAAAACATAATCATTGAAAAAAGCTATCTATTCAATAATGAAACTCATTCTTTTGATGTTGCATTCCGTATTACAAATACATCTGCCGATGAATTTGAATTTCCTTCCGGAAGCATTTATTTAACCTCGCCGGATTTTCTCGGTCCTCAGATTGAAAACTACGAAGGTTATTATAACGCGCCTAGTACGATTTATGCTCTTTCGGAAGATCCTGAAGATCTCGAAAAAGGTAAAAAAGGCGGCGGATGGTTTTCTGACGAAACAGATACAAAAGAAGGAAAGAACCCTGTCTGGGCTGGTGTTTCAAGCCGCTTCATTTCACTTGTTATGATTCCTCAGAACTTCAAGGCTGATGCAGTAAAATATGATTCCAGAAAAACTCCTGGTCACAGAACCGCTCTTGTTTCTTCAAACGCTAAACTTAAAAGCGGAGAAACTGCTGAACGCAAAATAAAAGTAGCACTTGCTGAAAAGAATAAGGATATTCTTCTTGCAGTAGATAAAAGCATTGTGCCTGCAGTCGATATAAATAAATGGATTGAGCCGATCAGATGGGTCGTTCTTAAGATTCTATTCGGAATAAACGGCGTATTCGGAAACCTCGGTGTTTCTATAATCCTGCTTTCAATTCTGACTAAGCTTATTTTTCTTCCGCTTACGATAAAATCAACTAATTCTATGAAGAAGATGTCCGAGCTTTCTCCGAAAATGGCTGAACTTAAAATTAAATACAAAGATAAACCGCAGGAACTTCAGAAAGAAATGATGGCGCTTTATAAGAATGCAGGGGTTAATCCGCTTGGAGGCTGTCTGCCTCTTATTATTCAGATGCCTTTTTTCTTCGCGCTTTACAGCGCACTCAGCAATTCGATTGATATGTGGCGAGCTCCATTCTTTTTCTGGATGCAGGATCTTTCAATGCCGGATACAGTCGGTCATCTAATGGGACTTAATCTTAATATTCTTCCATTGATAATGGTAGTGACTTCATTCCTTCAGCAGAAGATGACAACAATGGACACTGGAAATCCTCAGCAGAAAATGATGATGATGCTTATGCCTGTAATGTTCCTTTTCTTTTTCTGGAGTATGCCTTCAGGACTTGTTATTTACTGGATAGTACAGAATGCTCTTCAGATTGCCCATCAGCTTTATATAACAAGAAAGCCGGCTAAGACTGTCAAGGCAGGAGGAACAAAATGAAGGTCATTGAAGTTGAAGGAAAAACCGTAGAAGATGCAAAACGGCGCGCTGCCGAAGAGCTTGGTCTGAATGCGGATTCCGTTGACGACAACCTCGTAGAAATAATCGATGAGGGGAAAAGCGGAATTTTCGGATTCGGTGTTTCAAGACCGGCAAAAATAAGAGTAACTTATAATGCGGATGTTAAGGATGTCGGTGCGAACGTTAAAACCGTTCTGAATGAGATCCTTACACGCATGGGCGTAAAATATATCATTAACGAATTTCATGAAGGCGAGTCAAAAGTTTATGTGGAATTTGAGAGCGAAGACTCGGGACTGATAATCGGAAAGAAAGGAAGAAACCTTGAAGCGATTCAGTTCATAGTGAATGTTATAGTCAGTCAGCAGACTGCAACAGAAAAAAAGATAATTCTTGATATAGAAGGCTACCGCGCAAAACGCGAGCGTGCCATCAAAAAAGTTTCTTTCGAGGCTGCAAAAAAAGTAATGAGGACAGGCAAGCCGGTTGTGCTTGAGCCGATGAATCCTTTTGAGCGCAGACTTGTTCATCTTTCTTTGCAGAATCATGATAAAGTAGAAACAAAAAGCGAAGGAATGGGAATTTACCGAAAGGTAAAAATACTTCCGAAAAATGTCAGTGAATGATATAATCTGCGCGCCGGCGACTCCCTTTGTCAATTCGGCTCTGGCAGTCATCCGCGTAAGCGGAGACGGCGCGCTAAATCTCTTCAGAAATTCTTTTTCATCATATGCAAAAGTTTCCCATGGCAAAGCTGTGTATGGTAAACTTTCTTCGAATGGTCGTGTTCTTGATGAACTAATTCTTTCATATTTTGAATCACCAGCAAGTTTTACAGGAGAGGATACCGTTGAGCTTAGCTGTCACGGCAATCCTCTGATAGTAAAGAATATAATATCATTTCTTGTTGAAAGCGGAGCGAGAATGGCCGAGCCAGGTGAATTTTCACGCAGGGCATTCATAAACGGAAAAATGGATTTAACTGAAGCCGAATCGGTCAATGCTCTTATCTGCGCGCGCAGTGACTGGGAAATAAACACGGCGCTTTCGCAGATGCACGG